>NZ_SMLD01000198.1:0-15944 GCF_004352805.1 Nonomuraea mesophila | reverse complement strand
GGGGCTGGGCGGGTTCGTGGACGGCATTCTGCTGCACCAGATCCTGCAGTGGCACCACATGCTGAGCAGCACCGGCACCGACCGCATCGGTGTGCGCCCCTACCCGGTCGACACCGTGCCGGGCCTGCGGATGAACACGGTGTGGGACGGGTTGTTCCACACCGTCACCTGGCTGGCCGTGCTGATCGGGCTCGGCCTGCTCTACTCCCGCGTCACCGGCTCGCGCGGGCGGGTGTGGCGCTCGCGCACGCTGTGGGGGTGGATCCTCTTCGGCTGGGGCGCGTTCAACCTGGTGGAGGGCCTGATCGACCACCATCTGCTGGGCATCCACCACGTGCGCACCGGCCCGTACCAGCTCTGGTGGGATCTGGGGTTCCTGCTGCTCGGCGTGCTGCTCATGCTCGCCGGGTGGGCGCTGCAACGTACCGGCGGGGTGCTCGACCTGTGCCGCGACGACGAGCCGGCGCGGTGACGGCCCACGACGGTCACGCGCACGCGGCGGCGTACCTGCCGGTGATCCTGGCGCTGGCCGGCGCCGCGTATCTGGTGGCGGCGGCGCGCACGGGGCCGAGGACGTGGAGCCGGTGGCGCGGCGCGGCGTTCCTCACGGGTCTCGCGCTGACGGCCGCCGCCCTGACCGGGCCGATCCAGGCTCTCGCCGCGACCGACTTCCGCGGCCACATGCTGCAGCACCTGCTCATCGGCATGCTGGCACCGCTGTGCCTGGTGCTCGGAGCGCCGATGACCCTGCTGCTGCGTACCCTGCCCGCCGCCCGCGCCCGCCGCCTCGGCACCCTGCTGCGCGGACGCCTCGCGCGCGCACTCTCCCACCCGGTCGTCGCGCTGGTGCTCAGCGTGGGCGGCATGGTGGTTCTGTACTGCACCCCGCTCTACCGGCACACCACGGCGAACGAGTGGCTGCACACGGTGGTCCACGTGCACTTCCTGCTGTCGGGCTACCTGTTCGCGTGGGTGATCGCCGGACCCGACCCCGCCCCCGGGCGTCCCTCCGTGCCGGCGCGGCTGGTGGTGCTCGGGGTGGCGATCGCCGTGCACAGCGGGCTGTCGCAGCTCATGTACGCCGGAATCGGGGTGGACGTGCCCGTGCCGGCGGAGCAGCTGCGCGGCGCGGCCGAGATCATGTACTACGGCGGCGACATCACCGAGTTGCTGCTGGCCGTGGCGCTCGCGGCCGGCTGGCGTCCCCGGCGCAGCACCCGCCTGGGCCACGCGGGCCAGGGTCAGCCCCGTTACGCACCTCGTGCCGCCGGCTGGTTGATCGCGTTGCGCGGCCGGTCACCGTTCAGAGCGGCACGGACTTCCGAGAACACCTCCTGGGTGAGGTCCACCAGCGACTCCTCGGAGTAGAAGCCCGCGTGTGGGGTCACGATCACGTTCGGCAGGGCGAGGAGCTCCTCGTGCGCGTCCGGCGGCTCGGTCGCGAGCACGTCGAGCGCCGCGCCCGCCAGCCGGCCGTCCCGCAGCGCCGCCAGCAGGGCCGGCTGGTCGACGAGGCCGCCTCTCGCCGTGTTGACCAGATAGGCCGTCGGTTTCATCGCCGCCAGTTCGGCCGCGGAGATGACGTGCCGGGTGCCGGGCGTCAGCGGCGCGTGCAGGCTGAGCACGTCGGCCTCCGCGACCAGCCGCTCCAGCGGTACGAGCTCGGCGAACGCCGCGTGCGGGCCGTCTGCCACCGGGACGGTCGCCAGCACGCGGAACCCGAACGCGGCGGCGCGCGTCGCGACGGCTCTGCCGACCCGGCCCAGACCGAGCAGGCCGAGCACCCGCCCCCGGCTACGGCGCAGCGTCCCGGCCCCGCAGTGGTCCCATCCGCCGCTCCGCACGTGGTCGTGGTAGCGGACGACGCCTCTGGTGGCGGCCAGGATCAGCGCCATCGTGTGGTCGGCCAGCTCCTCGACGCAGTAGGACGGCGCCCGCGAGACGTGGATCCCGGCCGCCGTCGCCGCGGCCACGTCGATGTTGTCGACGCCCACGCCGTACGAGCAGATCAGCCGGCAGCGCCGCATCCTGCCGACCAGCTCGGCGGTCACGGGGGCGGCGTCGGCGAGGATCACGTCGGCTGATTCGCACAGCTCGTGGGCGTCGGCCCGCCCGGAGGCGTCGATCAGTTCCGCCTGCGGGCCTACGAGCGCGGGATCGAGACCGCGCGGGTCGGGGTGATCGAGCGCCACGACCCTCTTCAACGTCACCACCATGTCCCCCTTTCTCACGTTCCAGGCCTCCAGCCTCCCAGAACGCCCCGCCGCGACCTCACTCGCCGAGATGGCGGCGAAGGTTCCTCGCGACGACGGGAGCGACCCTGCGCAGGTTCTTCGGGCTGTTGTACACGGTCAGGTGAGCGATCACCGGGCCGACCTGGATGAGCGCGGAATCAAGCGTCGGATCCAATCCCGGTCCGGGGATCTGGTGGATGCCGGGTTCGAACGGCCGCCGGGGCCGGGACTGGAAGAGGTCGAACACCTCGCTCTCCAGAAGGGCCGTGGCCTCGGCCTCCGATCGGGCGACCCAGTCGATGGTCACGGTGACCGCTTGCCCGCCATCGTCGGACGGCACCAGGTCGCAGCTGACGGGCCGGGGAAACGTGAAGGAACCCAGGCTGCGTTCGCGTGGAAAGGCGAGGTAGCCGTCGTCCAGCATGGCCAGGTCGGATGCGGGCAACAACTCGCAGGCGTCCGGCCAGGCGCCCGGCGAGGTCCCGCCCAGTTCGTACGGCTCGGGGGAGGCAGCCGCTTCCGGACGGTAGGCGACCACCCAGCCTCCGTCGGGGAGACCGTGGTGGACGAAGAGCAACCCGCTGGAGGCGCCGACCAGGGTGGAGGCGAATTCGCTGTAGGGAAGGGGAAGGACCCGGTAGGAGCCGTCCCACTGGTCGAGGAAGGTCACGAAGTACGACAGAGGCCAACGGCCCAGTGTGTGGCTCCAGATGGTCTCCCCCACCAGAAGTCCCTGCGACGCGAGCAGCGTGTTGCGTTCGGCCGTACCGGAGATCGGCACGTTCGGGCGGGTCCACATCGTCTGTCCGTCACCCGCGTCCAAACCCCGCAGTATCAGCTCCTGCTTGCCGTCCCGCTGCTTCACGACCTTCTGGATGAGTACAGGGCCGGGAGCGCTGTAGGTCGATGCCGAGTCCGCCGTTTCCGCCAGCCGCCGCCCGTCGGGCGATATTCGAATTCGAAGTGACGACCTGCAATACGCCTGGGGTCGCCCGGATGGTTGCCCGCAGAGCTGTTTTACGTCGGCGGGCAACGCTTCGGGACGGCCGAGGCGTATTAGAGGGCGTGAAATCGGACAGTCAGCCATGAGCGATGTGGAGCACGACTTCGGCGCTTTCGTGGCCGCCCGGGGCACGAGCCTGTTGCGGGTCGCCTATCTCGCCTGCGGTGACGAGGCGGAGGCGGAGGACCTGCTGCAGACCGCGCTGGAGCGTACGTACAAGAACTGGCACCGGGTGCACCACGACAGCCCCGAGCCCTACGTGCGCCGCGTCATCATCAACGCCGCCATCAGCCGCGCCCGTCGCCGGGCGATCCTCACCCTCATCCCGATGCACAGCCCGCCGGAGCGATCGGCCCGCTCGGCCGACGTGGATCTGCGTCATGTGCTCATGGAGGCGCTGCGCGCCCTGCCGCCCCGGCAGCGCGCGGTGATCGTGCTGCGGTATTGGGAGGACCTCAGCGAGGTCCAGACCGCCGACGTGCTCGGTTGCTCGGTCGGCACCGTCAAGAGTCAGGCGTCGAAGGCCATGGCCAAGCTCCGCACGGCACTTGGCAGGGACGCAGCGGAAGGAGTGATTCGGAATGCCCATGCTTGAGGAGGAGATCCGCCGGCTCATGGCGGACGAGACCGCGAGGCTGCACGCCGCGCCCGCTCTGGCGGAGCGGGTCGTACGCTCCTCCCGCGGCAGGCGGACGAGGGGCAGGATCGCGGCGCTGGCCACGTCGGTCGCCGTCGTCGCCGCCGCGCCCGTCATGTATCTGACCGTCGGGCCGGCTTCCACGACCGATCCGGATCCCACGGTCTCCGCGGTGCCGGAACCGACGGGCTCCACGCTTGCGCCGCCCGCCATCGACGACACCCCGACGCCGGACTTCGGAGATCTGGGAGACGGGAAGGAGTTCGGGAACGTCAAGGTGACATATCTGCCCGAACGGCTGCGATGGTCGAACTGGTCGCTGGACTTCGGTGAGCGTTACACGACGTCGTACAACTATGACGGCGACGCGAACGGCGCCTACTGCGTGCAGATCTACATGTTCGAGGATGCGGCCGTCCAGGAGGTCGACGACCAGATCCAGGGGTATCGCGAGGAGGGCGAAGGTGAGGAGGTGACCATCGGCGACCGGACCGGTTATCTGGTCGTCCAGTGGGTGGGTGAGGACGGCATGAAGGGCACCCCCACGCTCTTCCTCAGGATGGGCGACAGGCAGCGCGCGGCCATCATGTTCAGCCCCGTCTACGCCAAGGAGTTCTCCGGCGTCGAGGCCGTCGGCGACGAGCTGAAGAAGATCGCCGAAGGGCTCACCTCGACCCTCTGACCTGCCCACGGGCCGCGCGGGGTTCACCGGCCTCACCGCCCGCGGGCCCCGCGGGGTTCACCGGCCTCGCTGCCCGCGGGCCGTGCACTGCTCACCGGCCTCGCCGCTCGCGGGGCACCGGCACCGCGATGCCGGCCGTCTTCGTGATCCAGCCCCTGTAGGCCGCGGCGTCCGTCCACACCCCGGGGCCGACGCAGTTGGGGTCGGTCTTCTCGTTGCCGTCGCGGCTGGTGACGCCGACGAGCTCCCAGCGGCCCCTGATCTTGCGCACCATGGGGCCGCCGGAGTCGAGGATGCAGCTCTGGGCCTTCTTGGAGGGGTGTTCGGAGCAGATGTCGCTCGCGGGGTCGATGCCCGTGCAGCGCTTGTCGGAGACGATCCTGCTGTCCAGCTCCTGGAGGGTGACCGGCGGCTCCGGGCACTTGTTGCCGTCTTCGCAGGTCATGCCCCAGCCCAGGAGGCGGACGGGGTGACTCGCAGCGGCGGGCCTGCCGGCGATCTTGATCGGCTTCTGCCTGACGGGCCGGTCGAGCTTGGCGAGGGCGATGTCGTGCCGCAGGTCGGTGGGGTCGGCGGTGTAGCGGGGGTGCCTGACGAACTTGGTGACGCGGCGCAGGCTGCCGCCCTTCTCGACGTCGGTGCCGCCGACCTTGGCACTGACCTGGCCGATCGGGACGTGCGAGCAGTGCCCCGCCGTCGCCACCCATTGGGGAGCGACGAGCACGCCCCCGCAGTAGTGCACGTCCTTGCCGTCGCGCAGGGTCACGGTGAAGGAGTAGTGCTCCGTGGCGTCGCGCCCGCCGATGATCGCGTTGGCCGGCGGCGCCATCGTGGCCGCGAGGACCGCTGCGCCCCCGATCGCTCCCGCGATGGTCAGGGCCCGTGCCCGGCCACGCCCGGCCCGGTCGCCGTGGTTGCTGAAGATGCCGGTGATTCCGCGTCGTTCGATCATGCCGTCAACGGTCGCGGATCTCGCCGTGCGCGGCATCGGAGCACGGTCTGGTCATGGGTCTCATACCGTGGTCTGAGCCGCTGCCGGGCGCCTACGGGCTAGCGTTCGCCCATGACCCATGATCTCCGGCCGCCGCTGCTGCTGAGGGTGCGGCCCGTGTTCCAGGTCCTCACGGACCTGGCGATCGCCGTGTTCCTGACGTTCTTCGCCGTGTCGGCCATCATCGAGGAGGTGCCGCCGGAAGCGCGGGTGGAGCCGCTGTCCATCCTCGCCGGAGTCCTCATGGGGCTGCCCTTGGCGGTCCGCCGCCGCTGGCCCGTTCCCGTGGTGGCGGTCGTGGCGGGAACGAGCATGGTGGCGGTGGCCATGCAGTGGGTGGCGCCCCACGCGGCCCTGGTGCCCGACGTGCTTCTCGTCTTCGCGATCTACCCGGTGGCCGTGTCGGAGCCGTTCCGCCGGGCCGTGGCCACGCTCGCCCTGTCCGTGGGCGGCATCTCCGCGGCGGTGCTCTTCGCGGTGTCGCAGGAGCCGCGGCCTGACTGGGGCTGGTCGCTGCCCGTGCTCGCCACCGAGATGATCCTTCCGGTCGCGGTGTGGATGGTGGGGCGTACGGTGCGCGCCCGCAGGCACCACGAGGCGCGGACCGCCCAGCAGGTGCTGGCCGACGAACGGCTGCGCATCGCGCGCGACCTGCACGACGGCGTCGCGCACAGCCTGAGCGTGATCACCGTGCAGGCGTCCGTGGCCCTCCACGTCGCCGAGGAGCGGCCCGACGAGGCCCGCTCGGCCCTGACCGTGATCGAGGCCTCCAGCCGCGAGGCCGCCAGGGAGCTGCGGCGCATGCTCGGCCTGCTGCGCGCCGTCGACGAGGATCCGCAGGGCACCGCGCAGCTGGAGCCCGCGCCGACCGCCGACCGGCTGGCCGAGATCGCCCGGCACGCCACGTCCGCGGGGGCCACGGTCGATCTGCGGATCGGCGACGGGCTCGACGGCATCCCGGCTACGATCGGGGTCGCGGTTTACCGCATCGTGCAGGAGTCCCTGACCAATGTGATCAAGCATGCCGCTCCTGCGCGCTGCGTGGTGCGGGTCGACAGGACGGACGACGCCATGGAGATCGAAGTGACCGACGACGGCCGCCGCGCTCCGGCCGGCCATCCTCCGGGTCACGGGCTGGTCGGCATGCGCGAACGCGTCGCCGTCTACGGGGGCGAGTTCACCGCCGGGCCGCTGGCGGGCCGCGGGTTCCGGGTCCACGCGAGGCTTCCGCTGGAGGGGGTGCCCGCGTGAGCGGTGTCCGGGTGCTGATCGCCGACGACCAGCAGTTGCTCAGGGCGAGCTTCGGGGTGCTGATCGGCACCACCCCCGGGCTGGAGGTCGTCGGCGAGGCCGAGAACGGGCTGCAGGCCGTCGAGCGGGCCGCCGAGCTGCGGCCGGACGTCGTGCTGATGGACATCCGGATGCCCGAGCTCGACGGGATCGAGGCGACCCGGCGGATCTGCGGGGCGCCGGCGACCGCGGGCGTGAAGGTGTTGATCCTGACCACCTTCGACCTGGACGCGTACGTCTTCTCCGCGCTGCGCGCGGGCGCCAGCGGGTTCCTGCTCAAGGACACCCCACCCGGAGACCTGCTGTCCGCGATCAGGGTGGTCGCGGGCGGCGAGGCGCTGCTCGCGCCCTCCGTGACCCGGCGCCTCATCGGGGAGTTCGCCCGTCAGCCGCAACCCCGCCACCGGGCCGACCGCCCCCTCGACGGCGTCACGGCACGCGAACGCGAGGTGCTCAAGCTGATCGGCCAGGGGCTGTCCAACACCGAGATCGCCGAACGCCTCACCGTCAGCATGGCCACCGTGAAGACCCACATCGGCCAGTTATTGGCCAAGCTGCACGCCCGCGACCGCGCCCAGCTGGTGATCGCCGCCTACGAGAGCGGCCTGGTCACCGTCGGCTAGGTCCTGGCGGGGGCTGGTACGCGGCCGGCGGGTGGTGGACCACGCGCTCACGCATGGACGGGGCCGGAGCGGAAGCGCAGGATGCCCTCGATTCCCTCGATGAACGTCTCGCTGACCTCCACCGGATCGGCCAGGCAGCCCGCCGCCATCGCCCCGTCGCGCAGCATGACGAAATGCCGGCCGGCCGGCTCGGGCGGCGTCTGCCCGGTCTGCGCGAGCAGGTCGGTGACGGTGCGCAGGAACCACTCGCGGTGTGCGAGCACGGCCCTGTGCACGGGATGCCCGGGGTCCGGATATTCCGCCGCGGCGTTGAGGAAGGCGCACCCGCGGAACCCTGGCGACGTGATGTCGTCGGCGATCGCCCTGGCGATGGTCCTCAGGACGTCGGCCGCCGCTCCGCCACCGGCGACGGCTTCGCTGGCCCGGTCGCGCAGAGCCTGGTCGGCTCCCTGAAGGTAGGCGACGACGAGCTCGTCCTTGCTGGGGAAGTGCCGGTACAACGTCGCGCGGGTCACCTTGGCCTCCGCGACGATCCGGTCGATCCCCACGGAATGGAGCCCCTCCGTGTAGAAGAGCCGGGTCGCGGTGCCGAGCAGCCGCGATCGCGCTTCTGACACCTGATGACCTCCTGTGTGCCGCGCCGTTGCTCGAAGCCTAGCAGGGAGAACGTTCGGTCTTGAAGGGTTGGACGCCCGCCGCCCCCGCCGTACGACGCCCCGATCAGGGCAGGTGGATCCCCGCGCCGGGGCCGACCGGCAGGCCGAAGAAGTAGAAGACGGCCAGTACGCACGCCCACACCAGGCCGAACGCGGGCACGAACGGCAGCAGCCTGGACACCAGCGTGCCGAGCTTGAGTTCGGGCTCGTACTTCTGCGCGGACGCCAGGATGAAGTACAGGAAGATGTGCATCGGGGAGATCGCCTGGGTGATCGAGTCCCCGATGCGGTGGGTGGCCTGGATGATGGCCGGTGACAGGCCGAGCAGCATCAGGGCCGGCACCATCACCGTGGACTCCAGCGACCACAGGCCGGAGCCCGAGGTGATCACCAGGTTGAGCATCGAGGACAGCAGGATCAGGAAGACCAGCGCGGGGAACCCGACGAGCCCCACGGCCTGGGCGGCGTCGGCCAGCTTCACCGCGAGGAACGTCGCCAGCCCGCTCCAGGAGAGCACGCTCAGCGTCTGGGCGACGATGAAGATGAGGGTGATGAACCCGGCCATCTCCTTGATCGACGCGGTCATGAGCGTGTAGACGCTGCGCTCGTCCTTGTCCAGCTTGACCGCCCGGCCGTAGGTGTAGCCGAACAGGAAGAACACCAGCGCGATGATCGGCACCAGGTTGTCCAGCAGGGGAGAAGGCACGAGTGAGCCGTCCTCGCCGCGCAGCGGGCTGCCCGGCACCAGCCAGGCGAGCACGACCAGCGCCAGGAACCCCGCCACCACGAGCCCCGACACGAGCAGCGCCCGCCGCTCACGAGGGGTCACCTCGACGTGCGCGTCGTCGCCCTCGGCGGGCCGCCACGCGGGCAGCCGCGGCTCCAGCACGCGGGAGATCAGCAACCCGCCGACGATGGGCAGGACCAGCCCGGCCGCGGCGCCGAAGTAGTAGTTCATCGCGATGTTGGTGGTGTAGCCGCTGCTTCCCGGCAGCAGGGCCGCGGCCTTCTCGGTGATGCCCGCGAGGCTGGCGTCCAGCGTGCCCAGCAGGAGCCCGCCGGCGTAGCCGGTGGCGGTGCAGGCGTACGCGCCGATGAGCCCGGCCAGCGGGTGCCGGCCGACCGCGCGGAAGACGAGCGCGGCCAGCGGCGGGATGACCAGGAAGGACGCGTCCGACATGACGTGCCCCTGGCAGGCGACGAAGGCCACCACGTACGGCACCAGGGCACGCGGCACCCGGTAGAAGGCCAGGCGCACCGCGGCCTCCAGCGCCCCCGTGCCCTGCGCCACGCCCACTCCCAGCACCACGGTCAGCACCGGGCCGAGAGCGGGGAACTCGACGAAGTTGTCCACCGCGGAGCCGAGCAGTTCCACCAGGCCCTCGCCGGACAGGACGTTCCTGACCGGCGTCGCCTCGGCCGCGCCGGGTGGTCGCACCGTGGCGCCGAGGGCGGCGGCGATCCATGAGGCGAGCGAGATGAGGACGAACACCCCGACGAACATGATGAACGGGTTGGGCAGTCTGTTGCCCAGCCGTTCCACTCCGCCCAGCACCCGGTCCAGGGGCGTTGGTCGCCCGGTTTTCAGCATGAGGGGTTCCTTCGCGTTGCCAGCGATGGCTTAGGCCGCCAGGTAATTGGGAAAGTATGGGTAGCCCAGTCAGACAGCCCCTTCCATCGCCGGAAACCGTCATCCTGACCGGTTGTGATGCAGGAACCGGTCATCGTTCATGGCGGCGGACGGGGGTCGTCCGTCCCCAGCGCCCACAGGTCGAGCGGCGTCGTGGAGGACCAGCGGCCGACCTGGTCGAGCACCCGCCCGTACAACTTGACCTGGCGCAGCACCATCTGCCGGTCCACGATCGTGGCGTGGGGGAACTCGTGGCGCAGGCGGGTGACCAGTTCGTGCAGGTCGGCCACGTTGTGCAGGCCCACGGTCAGTAAGAGGTTGTTGGGGCCGGCGACGGCCGCGCAGGTGCGGGTCTCCGGCCAGCTCAGGAGCTGCTCGCCGGTGCTCTCCAGGTGGTCGTCCGGCATCGCCAGCCACAACACGGCCGAGTCGTGCCAGCCCGCCAGCCGCCTGGCCAGGTCGCAGCGGAAGGTGATGTCGCCGACCGCGACCAGCCGGTTGATACGGCGCTGCACCGTACGGGCGGACAGCCCGAGCTCGGCCTCCAGTTCGGCGAAGCTGCGCCGCCCGTCCGTGCTGAGCGCGACGAACAGGCGGCGGTCGATCTCGTCCATCGGGCGGGTCACCGCGTGCCTGTTGGGCGCCGGGCGCAGCCGTCCGGCCTGGGCGGCGTTGAGCACCCGCAACCGCCAGCGCATGCTCAGGTCGAAGGCCCGGGTGGCGATGTGGGTGCGCACCCGGGTGATGCCGGGTTGCCGGGGGAGCTGGGACAGCAGGTACTCGGACAGGCCGGCCAGGTCGGGCGCGATCGCGATCGTCCACAGGTCGTACGAGCCGGCGATGTGCTGCACCGTGATCATGTGCGGCTGCCGGGCCAGTTCCTCGGCGACCTCGTTGGCGGCGCCGGCCTCGCAGGTCAGTTCCAGGAAGGCCACGCTCATGGTGTGCAGCTGGCGCCGTCCGAGGGCGACCGTGCACCACGCCAGCCGGTCGTCCACCAGCCGTTTCCACCGCCGCGCCGCCGTCACCGGGTCCAGGCCCAGCACCGCGCCGACCTCGGCCCAGGACGCACGGGGGTTGAGTTGCAGCGCGTCGATGAGCTCAAGATCGTTTTCCCGCAACATGACGGAATCCATCACGACATTACTCCCCTTATGTCGGATTCCGGCAGTATAGGTGCAGCTTGGGGCGAAACGTGATGATTAAAGGGTGAATGACCTACTGTTGCGTGGCGCACGGGTGGTGGATCCCGAAACGGGACTGGACGCGGTCCGCCACGTCGCCCTCACGGACGGCAAGATCACGTCAGTCTCCGAGGAGCCGGCGCCCGCCCGCCGCGAACTCGACCTCACCGGCCGGGTGCTCGCACCGGGCTTCATCGACCTGCACAGCCACGCTCAGACGGTGGGCTCGCTGCGCATGCAGGCCCTGGACGGGGTCACCACGGCCCTGGAACTCGAATCGGGCGCGGCCCCGGTGGACCAGGCCTACCGGCGCGCGAGCGACGAGGGCCGCCCGATCAACTTCGGTTACTCCGCGTCCTGGGCCATGGCGCGGATGAAGGTCCTCGACGGAGCCGAGCCGGACGGCGGCTGGGAGAGCTTCGCCGACCTGTGTGGCGGCCCCCACTGGCGTGACAAGGCCACCGCCGCCCAGATCGACCAGGTGCTGGCCGAGCTGGAATCCCAGTTGCACGCGGGCGCGCTGGGCATCGGGGTACTGCTGGGCTACGCCCCGCAGACCGGGCGCAAGGAGTACGTCCAGGTGGCGCGGCTGGCCCAGCGCTACGACGTGCCCACGTTCACCCACGCCCGCTTCAAGAACCCCGACGACCCCGGCACCGCGCTCGAAGGCATCGCCGAGGTGGTCGCCGCCGCGGCCGGCACCGGCGCGCACATGCACCTGTGCCACATCAACAGCACGTCGCTGCGCGCCATCGACGAGGTCGGCGCCGTGGTCGACGGGGCACGCAGGCACGGGCTCAAGGTGTCCACCGAGGCCTACCCCTACGGCGCCGGCATGACCACGATCGGCGTGCCCTTCCTGACACCGGAGAACCTGCCGAGGCTCGGCATCACCCCGCGCGACCTGGTGATCGCCGCCACCGGCGAACGTCCCCGGGACGCCGAACGGCTGCGCGAGATCCAGCGCACCGATCCGGGCGCGATGGTCGCCATCCACTACCTGGACGAGGACGACCCGGCCGACTGGTCGGTGCTGGAACGCGCTCTCCTGCTCCCCGACACCGCGATCGCCTCCGACGCCATCCCGTTCGCCGCCCCGGACGACACCTGGCCCCTGCCGGTCACGGCCGCCGGCCATCCGCGTACGAGCGGGACGTTCTCCCGCTTCCTCGCCACGATGGTGCGCGGCTCCGGCCGCCTGAGCCTGGTCGAGGCGGTGGGACGGTGCACCCTGCGCCCCGCCGAGGTGCTGTCCGCGGTGGCGCCGCAGTTCCTGCGCAAGGGCCGGGTGCAGGAAGGCGCGGACGCCGACCTCGTGGTGTTCGACCTCGACGAGGTACGCGACCGGTCCACCTACACCGAGCCGGGCCGCCCCTCGACCGGCGTCGACCACCTGCTGGTCAACGGCGAGTTCGTGGTGAGGGACGGAGAGGTGCTGCCGGACGCGAGACCCGGCAGGGCCGTGAAGGGACGGCTGGCATGACCGAACAGGTGACACCGGCGGACATCCGCGCCGCCGCCGCACGCATCTCCGACACGGTGGTACGCACTCCGCTGCTGCCCTTCGGCCCGGCCGAGCCCGGCCGCCCCCTGTGGATCAAGCCCGAGTCGCTGCAGCCGACGGCGGCCTTCAAGCTGCGCGGGGCGTACAACAAGATCAAGCAGTCGCTGCCCGAGGCCAGGGAACGCGGCATCGTCGCCCATTCCAGCGGCAACCACGCGCGCTCGGTGGCCTGGCTCGCGCAGCGGCTCGGGCTGCGCGCGGTGATCGTGATGCCGGACACCGCGCCGCCGAACAAGGTCGACGTGGTCAGGGAACTGGGCGCCGAAGTCGTCCTGGTGCCCCCGGCCCTGCGTGACACCCACGGCTTCGTGCTCGCCGAACAGCATGGCTACCTGCCGGTGCCGCCGTTCGACGACCCGGCGGTCGTGGCCGGTCAGGGCACCGTGGGCCTGGAGATCATGGAGGACCTGCCCGACGCGGACGTCGTCCTGGTCCCCGTCAGTGGAGGCGGCCTGGCCGCCGGGGTGGCGACCGCCGTCAAGGCGCTGCGACCGCGTACCCGCGTGGTCGGGGTCGAGCCGGAACTGGCCGCGGACGCCGAACAGAGCCTGCGCGAGGGCCGCCGCCTGGCATGGGAGCCCGAGCAGACCTACCGGACCGTGGCGGACGGGCTGCGTACCCACGGCCTGGGCCAGGTGCCGTGGGAGCAGATCCGCCGCCACCTCGACGAGATCGTGACCGTCAGCGAGGAGCAGATCCTCGACGCGGTACGGCGCCTCGCGCTGGACGCCCGGCTCGTCTCCGAGCCCAGCGGCGCGGTGACCTTCGCCGCGTACCTCGCGGGGGACACCACCGGCAAGCATGTCGCCATCCTGAGCGGCGGCTCCGTCAACCCCGCGCTGCTGGCCCGCGTCCTCACCGAACCCGCCCGCGAGGAGGCTCTCCATGAGCACTGACCCACACCACCCGTACAGCCCGGCCGTGCTCGCCTGCGGGCTGGTCTTCGTCTCCGGTTCGCTGCCGCTGCGGGAGGACGGCACCGTGGTGGGCGGCGAGCGGGCGGCGCTGGACGCGGCGATGGACACCGCGCGGCGGCGCATGGCCACGGTGGGCGCGCGCCTGGAGGACGTGGTGAAGCTGACCTACTTCGTCACCGACATGAGGCTGCGGGACGCGGCCAACCAGCAGTTCCTCGACCTGTGGCCCGAGCCGCGACCGGCCCGCACGGTGGTCGGCGTGCGCGACCTGCCCTACGGCAGCGTGGTGGAGATCGACGCCGTCGTGAAGGCCCCCTGATCCACCGCGCCGGGCGCGCAGCGGCCACGGCCCGTACAGCCGGCGGGACCGTTGAGCCGCGGGCGCCCGCGCGGGCATCATGGTCGTCATGCCAGGGTTCGTCGACGACGTCGACCAGGAAGCCCTGACTGACCCACGGGCTTTCGAGGCGTACGTCGCGCGGGTGCTCGCCGAACGGACCGAGGCGGGCGTGCGCCCCGGGGCCCGCCGCTGGGGGCACGCGACGGCGATGCTCGCGGCGGCGTCGCCGATCGCGCGGTCGCTCGGCATCTCACGGGCGCTGGTGATGTGCGACCGTACGAACACCGCCTCGCGGCGGGTCATCGAAAGCAGCGGCGGCGAGCTGCTGGACGTCACCGCGCTGAAGCGCCGCTACTGGGTGCCGACAGCACCCGTCTGATCATGACCCATGGATCTAACAGGCGGCGACTCGTTTATTGACATCGATTCTTGTGCGTTTCCGACCCGATTGTTCCGGTTGTCCAGTGCGAAATCCGGCCACGCGGAGCGGGTGGCGGCGTAGGCGAGTGCGATACGCGCAGGTAGCCGCAGGTTCAGGCGCTCGGCGAGCGACTCGTGGGAGGCTCGGCAAGAGGTGCCGAAGGGCGCGGAGTGACAGAACTACACACGGTTGACTAACGCGACTTAACCGGAATACTGGTCACCCGATTGGGCCGTCCCTCTACTGAGACGAGAAATTCCCATGCCGTCGTCTGACCTCGCCATACCTCAGACAGAGCCGCCCCGGGCACACAGCGGCGCCGGCGACAGCGGAAGATCCGAGCCGCGACGGCGCGGTCCCAGCCGGCCACCGGACGAGACCGAGGCTCGCCGCTGAGCACAGGCCGGCAGATCCCATCGCTTCCCCCCAACCCCCCAGGACTTTCATGCCGCCAGACTCCTTCAGCGTCCCGATGGTGATCTGTGTCGCCGTCCTCGTCCTCGCCCTAGCAGGCGTCCTGACCCTCTACCTGCGCCTACGCGGCCGGCTCGCCCAGGTCCGCGGGCAGCTCGTACAGACGCGCCAGGCGCAGGACCACCTGACCCGCGAATCCAGCGCCTGGAGCCAGCGCCTGCTTCAGGCCGAGCGCAAGGCCCAGGAGAACGCGGACCTGCTGCGCGATACCCGCGCCCAGCACGACCTCCTGCGGGTGGAGACCGACCACCTCATCTCCAAGCGGATTCCCGCCCTGCTGTCCCACCTGCGCTCCCCGCACGTGATCGTGCCCGGCATGCAGAACCAGGCGCTCGCCGGCACCGACCTCGACAGGCAGCACCGCGCCGTACTCGACGCGCTCACCCGCGGCATCCGCGAGGAGACCGAGCGCATCGACGAGGCCGCCCAGGCGGTCATCAGGGGCGCCATGTCCCGCGTGCAGACCCAGGCACTGCGCGCCCAGGACCTGCTGGCCGGGGTGCAGCAGCGTTACAGCGGCGACGAGCACACGGCGCTGCTGCGCGAGGTGCTGGGCCTCGACATGTTCAACGAGCTGATCATCCGCCGCATGCAGGTCACCGGCATCGCCTGCGGCGCCACGCCGGGCCTGTCGCGTGACGACACCTACCTGGTGGACCTCGTGGTGGGCGCCATCTCCCGGGTGGAGAACTTCGAGCTGCGCATCGAGGGCCCGGCCAACCACCTGCGCCGCCGGATCGGGGTCGCCGCCCGCGCCGCGGAGTCGATCCTGTTCACCACCGCCGAGCTGCTGGCCAACGCGGTCCATCACTCCCACGGCACGCTCAAGGTCACCATCGCCGTGCACGAGACCAACAACGGCGCCGCCATCGTCATCGACGACGCCGGTGTCGGCCTCAACGAGGACCAGTACGCCCGCGCGAGCCGCCTGCTGAGCGGCAACCATCCCGTGCGCCTGGTCGACCTGGGCAACCCGCCCCGCACCGGCTGGGCCGCGATCGGCCGCCAGGTCGCGCACTACGGGATGCAGGTCACGGTCAAGAAGAGCGCCTTCGGCGGCGTGCAGGCCGTGCTGAACATCCCGACCGCCCTGCTGGTGGAGATGCCGGAGGACACCCGGCCGTCGGTGCTGGCGCCCGAGCCGGTGCGCGCGGTCGCCCCGGCCGCCGCGGCCATCCGCCGGGAGCCCATGGCCGCCGCCACGGCCCTACAGCAGGGATCGATGGCCGTCTCCAACCCCCGGCCGGAGCCGGTCGCCTCTTCGATACGGCCCCAGCCCCCGACGGCCGGGTGTCCTC
>NZ_SMLD01000197.1:0-15954 GCF_004352805.1 Nonomuraea mesophila | reverse complement strand
CCCCAGTCACGCCCCCGGCCCCACCGACGGTCTCGCCCTCGGTGCCGCAGCCGGTGTCGCCGCTGGTCACAGCGGTGGAGCAGAGGTCCACGACGGCACCGGCGGTCACCGGCGGGCCGGGAGCACCGGGATCAGCAGCAAAATCGCCCAGGCGAGCAGCACGGCGGCGAACCGGTCGATGAGGTCTCCCGTGTCCATCTCAAGGAGGCCGGCAACAGGTCCTCAGGCATTGCGCGACTGGAACTTTATAGGCTTTCGAGTGCTGATTTGGCAACCGTTGTCATCGTTGCTCAGTACTGGCCGTTATCGATATTCACATTGACCGGCAGCGGCCGCCATGATAATGCCTGACCACACGTCATGATATTCACTGTACGTGCTGCTATGCACACTTACAGAGCCTTCCAGAATCGTTGACTGGCGACGTAATTTGGGTCGCGTTCGCATCATCGGCTCTAGCATGAGGTGATTGGATGACGAGGTTATGCCCGTCAACGAAGCGCAACCTGTCAGGAGCATTCCTCAGCGTCGTGCTCGTGGCTTCTGGCACGCTAGCCGGGTCACCAGCAGTCGCAGGAGCAAAACCGATGAACTCTCCACGAGAAGCCGCCCAGCCACACGAGATCCTGCCGGGCGCATCCGAGAACAAGGCGGATCACCCGGCAACCGGACGGCCGCGTCACCATGGAGATATGGTCGCGGCCCACACGCGCCAAGCAGCAGAACGGCGCCTGGGCGTGGATCGACACCGATCTGGTCCACAGGGACGGATTTCTCAGGCCAAAATTGTCCAAGCAGGACGTCGCGTTCTCCACGGGCGGGGCCGGCACGCCTCTCGTCACCTTGCGTATCGACAGCGAGCGCAGCCTCAGTCTCTTATGGCCGACCCCTCTGCCCGCTCCTGTCGTAAGTGGCTCCCAAGCCACCTATAGCAACGCTGTGGCAACCGGAGCTGACCTCGTCGTTTCGGCTCTGCCCGAAGGCTTCCGGTACGATTTCGTATACCGCAGCCAGCCCGAAACCAGTGCAGAGATGTCGCTCCTCGCGCAGGCCAAGGGACTGAAGTTGCTGCAGGACTCCAAGGGCCGCATACGAATCACAGATCTGAACGACCAGCGAGTCGCCGTCAATTTCACCGCAACGATGGGACACGCTGGACCAGCGAAACCCTCAGATATCACGCTGAAGAAGACCGGCGACACACAGCAACTGGTCATCAAGCCCGACCATGAGCTCCTGGCACGAGCAGGCACGAAGTCTCCGCTGCGCGTCACGTCCGCACTCGTTGCGGGTGCCGTCACTGACGTGGATGTCGCGGACGACGGATCTCCCACAGACCCGACTCTACCCTTTCTGACGGCAGGCACGATCTTCGGCATCTCAAGCCGCACCTACCTTCGTTTCGATGCGAACGAGGTCTTCTCGCACGGCGAAGTGCCTATCCTCAACGCCACAGTGTCCGGCCTCAATGTTGATGCTCCCTACTGCGGTGACGCAGTCGGGGCCGGCATACAGGCGCGCAGAGTGACCAGCGCCTGGGATCCGGACACCCTCACCTGGGACACGAAGCCGACTACGACCGCGGAGGGGGCGACCACTGTCACCAAGGGCTACTCCTCAGAATGCGGAGAGGGCATCCTGGAATGGCCTGTCTCTGACATGGTGAGGGCATGGCTCAAGGGCGCACCCTATCACGGTGTGGAACTCAGAGCGCCGAGTGAAGGCGGCGACGACAACTGGCGCTCCCTTGCCTCCGCCGAGCATCCTACCGCCAGCACCCCGCCGAAATTGACCATCGAGTTCGATGGCAACGCAATTCCGTCGGCGCTGAGCGCATCGGTTTCCGATGCACGCTTGACGCCTGAAGAACTGGCGGGCCAGACCTTCACTTATCAAAGCCTGTACGATCGCCCTGGATTCTGCAGGGAAGATCTGGACGAGCTGGCCCGTACAAACACCCTGTCGGACACAGGCTTCCCCAAACCGGATTGGGATACGGGCGAGGAATGGCCGTTCCCGGAAGACCCTGACGCAGACCCGCCTTATTGGCGGCCTCAGCCAGGCGAACCCACCGGCGACGTCCAATCTCCACAGCCATCGCCAAGCAGCAGCACGACCGCCGACGACCGCGACACCGTGCTGACCATCTGGAAAGAGAGAGACGGCAAGAGGGTCTACTATCGCAAGGGCTTCTACAACTCGACGCTCGACGACGGCTTCGGCGACACAAAGGTGCGCCTCAAGCACAACCTGAGCCAACGAGCCGTCGCCGCCACGACCATATATCCGCGACCGAACAGCGGGAAGACCCAACAACTCGGCAACGCGATGCGCTGGAACTACGTTACAGACGTCCATCTGAAGAGCTGTGAAGGGTTCTGGTTATGGCAGGACTGCGGTGACACCTGGCGATCTGAAGGATCGGGTCACATGACGACGGCCACCGCGTGATCATCCGGAGCTTGTGAAGACAACCAGAGATCGTGCGGTGGCCGCGGGCCACACCGTAGACCCTGAGGGCTGCAGACTGGCCGGCCCGTAGATACTGCAGCGGCTGCTGCGCCCCGCCCGGTGGGACGCCGACGCCACCAAGCCACGGCCCGGCGATGCCACCACCAGCGCAGATCCGAGCCATGATCGCCATGTGTCACTGGAATACCGGCACCGGCCGGCGCCCGATGCCGAAGGGGAGCGCGGCGGGAGTCGGTACGCACCGCTAGAGTCCGTCCTGTGGGCCGATCGAGGACCAGTCCGGGGCCGGCCGAGGACCTGCTCATCGAGCTCGACCGCGACGCCGGGGTTGCGCTGCACCGGCAGATCGAGGCGTCCATCCGCGCGGACGTCCGGGCCGGCCGGCTGCGCGCGGGCACGTCGCTGCCGCCCACCCGCACCCTCGCCGCCGGGCTCGGGGTGTCCCGCGGGGTGGTTGTGGAGGCCTACCAGCAGCTCGTCGCCGAGGGCTACCTCACCAGCCGTCCGGGCGGTTACACGCAGGTCTCCGCGTCGATGCCACCGGTCCCCGCCGACGCGGGCCCGGCGCCCCCAGCGGGCCCGTCGGGCCCGACGGGCCCGGCAGGCCCGGCGCCTCCGGCGGGCCCGGCGCAACGGCCGGCCGCGCGCGACGTGCCCGTCAGGGTCGACTTCGGGTACGGGCGCACCGACGTGTCGCAGTTCCCGCGGGCCGCCTGGCTGCGCTCGGTCCGTACCGTGCTCACCACCACGCCCAACGACCGGCTCGCCTACCTCGACGGGCGTGGCGCGCCGGAGCTGCACCAGGCCCTGTGCGACTACCTCAACCGGGTACGCGGCACGTCCTGCGCCCCGGGCGACGTGGTGATCTGCAACGGCTACGCGCAGGGCATCTCCCTGCTGATCGAGGTGCTCGCCCGCCGGGGCGCCCGGCGGATCGCCGTGGAGGATCCCTCCCCCGACGACGACGCCCGGATGCTGGCCGCGCGCGCCGGCCTGGACGTGGTCGGCGTCCCGGTGGGCCGGGACGGCGTCCGGGTCGACGCCCTCGACCGGGCCGAGGCCGACGCGGTCGTGCTCACGCCCTCGCACCAGTGGCCCACCGGCGGAGTCCTGCCGGCCGCGGCGCGGGCCCGGGTGATCGGCTGGGCGAAGCGCCGCCGCGCGTTCGTGATCGAGGACGACTACGACGCGGAATATCGCTACGACCGGTCGCCGGTGGGCGCCATGCAGGGTCTGGCGCCCGATCACGTCGTCTACTGCGGCACGGCCAGCAAGACGCTCGCGCCGGGGTTGCGCCTCGGCTGGCTGGTCGTGCCCGCACACCTGGTCGCCGACGTCTCCGCGGCGAAGCTGCTGGCCGACCGCGGCTCGCCGGTCATCGACCAGCTGACGTTCGCCGACTTCCTCGCCCGTGGGGAGTTCGACCGCCACCTGCGCCGGATGCGTCCGGTGTACCGTCGTCGCCGCGACGCGCTGCTGGACGCCCTGCGCACCCACCTGCCCGACCTGGAGCCCGCCGGGGTCGCCGCCGGGCAGCACGTGGTCGCCTGGCTCCCGCCCGGCCTCGACGAGGCGGCGGTGGTGGCGGCCGCCGCCCGGCACGGGGTCCGCGTCCACGGTCTGGCTCCCTACCGGCTCGCCGGCTCCGGTCCCGGCGGGCTGATCTTCGGTTACGCCGTCCTCGGGGAGCGGGCCATCGCCGAGGGCGTCGCGCTGCTTGCGACGGCCATCCGGGAGGTACGGGGTCCCTGATCCCGTACGGCCGGCCGGATGTTCTGGTTCAGGTGGAACACGTTGGCCGGGTCGTAGGCCGTCTTCAACGCGGTCAGCCGGGCGAGCTTCGCGGCCGGGTACGCCCGCCCCACACCGCGCCGCGCGTCGGCCAGTTCGTCGGCCGTCAGCGAGTTGACGTACACCCCGCTCGCGTACGGCTCGAGCGCCGCGCCGGCGGCACGGGCGGCGGCCATCCTGGCGTCGTCCTCGGCGGGGTCGCTCCAGCGGGCGCCGGCCCCGTACTCGAACATCGTGCCGCGGTGGCTGAAGGCGGCGTCGTCGTCCGGCACCTCGGCGATCGCGCCGCCGTGCGCCTGCAGGCCGGCGCCGGGCAGGTGCCGGCTCCCGCTCAGGTCGGCGCCGCCCCGCAGCAGGAACGCCTCGATCGCCTCGGTGGGGAAGCGCCGCAGGTAGTGCGCCTTCGAGTAGCGGCGGAAGGTGTGACCGCCGGTGGAGTCGTCGCGCCGCTGCAGTTCGAGGTACGACGGCGTGGTGACGCGCGAGGCGATCGGACGTCCGAGCGCCCGCATCGCGGGCAGCAGCCGACGGCCCTCGGCCGGGTCGCCCACCCATACGAACCCCACGGTGGCGACCGGGCCGGCCGGACCGTCGCCGACCTCGGCGGTGAAGGTCGCCTGCCGGGGCGCCACGGCGTTCAGGTCGCGCCAGCCTTCGAGAACGGGCACGGCGTCCTCGGCGCGGAAGTCGAACTCGGCGACCAGCGTCCGCGTGCCGGTGCGATGCAGCCGGAACTCGAACTCGGTGACGATGCCGAAGTTGCCGCCGCCGCCGCGCAGTCCCCAGAACAGGTCGGGGTTCTCGGTGCGGCTCGCGGTCACCACGTCCCCTTCGGCGGTGACCACCGTGCAGGAGACGACGTTGTCGCAGGCCAGGCCGTACCGGCGGGCCAGCCAGCCCATGCCGCCGCCGAGGGTGAGCCCGCCGACGCCGGTGTGGGAGACGTTGCCGGCGGTGGTGGCCAGGCCGTACGCCTGGGAGGCCCGGTCCAGCGCGCCGAGCAGCGCGCCGCCCTGCACCCGCGCCCGGCGGCGGACCGGGTCGACGCGCACGCCACCCATGGGCGTCAGGTCGATCATCAGACCGTCGTCCGGCACGGCGAACCCGGCGACGTTGTGGCCGCCGCAGCGCACGCCGATCTCCAGGTCCAGCTCGCGGGCAAGCCGTACGGCGGCGACCACGTCGGCCACGCCGGCCGCACGGACGATCACGCGGGGCCGCCGGTCGACCATGGCGTTCCAGACGGTACGGGCGGCGTCGTAGCCGGCGTCGCCGGGGGTGAGGAGCCGGCCGTCGAAGCGGGTCGTCGTCGTTGTCATGCCCTCAGCCTGACCGGAATCGGTACACGCGATAAGGGCCGATTCCACAGGCCGATTCAGGACCAATTCAGGGATCGGCGGGGTGCCCGCACGCCTGCGCTCCAGCGGGCCCCGTGCAGCCCCCGCGCAGCCCCCGCGCGAGCCCTGTGAGGGCCCTGGCTGGTCACCACGCTCCGGATCATGATGTTCATCATGGCTTCACCGTCCGGCAGGAAGTCCTTCATCGATGATCGATGGACTCGCCGCATGCCTTCCCACGTCCTGTTACGCACCCACACCCTCGCCCGCGTCACCGCCGTGCTCGCCGTCGTGCTTACCGTCGTGCTGGCCTTCGCCCTCGGAGCGGGAGCGCCCGCCGCCCACGCGGCGGAGCCGCTGCCCGGGATCGACGGCGCCGGTACGCCCCGTGACCCGTACCAGATCGACTCGGCCGACGACCTGCGCACCGTCGCCGCCGCGATCAACGGGGACCCGCGCGGACACGGCGGCGCGGCCTACCGGCTGACCGCCGACATCGACTTCGGCGGCGGCGAGTTCGGCGGCATCAACTCCTTCACGGGCTTGTTGGAGGGCGCGGGTCACACGATCAGCGACCTGCGGCTCGTACGGGAGGAGTCCGCGGGCGGCGAGGCCGACCGCCTGGGCCTGATCCGCCGGCTGGACGGCGGCACGGTCAGGAACCTCACCCTCGCCGGCGTGCGGGCCGACGCCGGGACGAGCACCGGCGGCTGGATCGGCGCCGTCGCCGTCGTGGCCACCGACGCCACCCTGACGGGCAACGCCGTGACCGGCGCGCAGCTCACGGCGAACAGCGCCGAGAAGGTGGGCGGCATCGTCGCCGAACTGCACAACGGGAGCGCCGAGGACAACCTCGTGACCGGTTCCCTGAGCGCGGGCGAGATGCCCGCCGGCATCGCCGCCTACGTCAACGAGGACTCCCAGGTCCGCAACAACCTGGTGGCGGCCGACCTGACGATGGTCGTCCCGGGCGGGGACGGCGGCACGCGCGGCAACGACGCGGGGCTCATCGTCGGCTACCCCGGCACGCCCAACGGCTCCACGTTCGCCGGCAACGTCGCGCTGTCCGGCTCGATCGCCTACGAGGGCAAGGTCGACGGGTTCGTCGGCCGCGTCATCGGCTACACCGGCTACGACGGCTGGACGGCCGAGAACAACCTGGCCAACGCCGCGATCACCATCGGCGGCGACCCGGTGACCGGGCCCGGCACCAAGAACCAGCACGGCACGGACACCACGGCCGAGCAGCTCGCCCAGCAGGCGACGTACGAGGGCCTGGGCTGGGACTTCGTCAACGCCTGGCGCTGGGACGACGCGCTGGGCCACCCGGTGCCGCGCTACACGCCGGGGCTGTTCGGCAGCGGCACCCCGGAGCAGCCGTACGAGATCGCCTCCGCCGAGGACCTGGAGCTGCTCACCGCCCAGCTCAACGCGGGCAACGCGCGCTACACCGGCGACAGGCACTTCGTGCTGACCGCCGATCTCGACTTCGCCGGGCGCGAGCCGTTCGGCGGCATCAACCGCTTCGAGGGCGTGCTGGACGGCGCCGGGCACACGATCAGCGGCCTGGTCTACGCCCCGCAGCAGAGCGCCGGCGACGAGGCCGACCGGCTCGGCCTCGTACGGCGGCTCGACGGCGGCACCATCCGCGGGCTCACCCTGGCGGGCGTCAAGGCCGACGGCGGCACGCGCGCCGGGTTCGTGGCCGGGCTCGCCGTCGTCGCCACCGACGCGACCCTCACGGGCAACACCGTGCGCGACGCCGACCTGAGGGCCTCCGGCGCCGAGAAGGTGGCGGGCCTCGTGGCCGAGCTGCGCGGCGGCTCCGTCACCGGCAACTGGGTGCACGCCACGGTCAGCGCGCAGCGCATGCCGGCGGGTCTGGTGTCGTACACCAACAACGGGGTGACGGTCCGCGACAACCTCGTCGACGCGGACCTCACGGTGGCGGCCGACGGCGGCGCGAACGGCACCCGGGGCATCGACGCCGCGTCCGTCGTGGCCTACCCGGGCAACCCGGGCGCGGGCAGCGCGTTCACCGGCAACGTCGCGCTGTCCGGCACGATCGCGTACACGGGCAGGATCGACGGGTTCGCCGGCCGGATCGTCGGCTACACGGGGTACGACGGCTGGACCGCGCAGGACAACCTGGCGAGCGACGCGATCACGATCGGCGGCCGGACGGTCACCGGTCCCGGCACCAAGAACCAGCACGGCACGGACACCACGGCCGAGCAGCTCGCCCGGCAGGCGACGTACGAGGGCCTGGGCTGGGACTTCGCCGGGGCGTGGAGCTGGGACGGCGAGCGCGGCCATCCCGTGCCGAAGTACGTCTCCTCGGACGAGGCGCCGAACCGGATCACCACCACCTTCCACGGCGACCCGGGCACACGGCGCGCCTTCACCTGGTACTCGACGCTGGACACGGGCGACGCCGTCGCCGTGCTCAGCACGGACCGCGAGTTTCCCGAGGGCTCGGCCACGGTGACGGTCGAGGCGGAGCGCGAGGAGAGCGAGGACGGGGAGACCTTCTACCGTGCCGTCGCCCGCGACCTGCGGCCCGGCACCACCTACTACTACCGCGTGGGCGACGCGGCCGCGCAGGTGTGGAGCGCCACCGGCACGTTCGTCACGGCCGACGGCGGGGACGAGGACTTCACGTTCGTCGACCTGACCGACACGCAGTCGCAGAACCTGGCCGAGGCGCAGTTGTCGGCGCAGACCATCGCCAAGGCGCTCGAGCACGTGCCGGACGCGGAGTTCGTCATGCACAACGGCGACGTGGTCGAGAACGGCGGCCGTGAGCAGGACTGGAAGGACCTGCTCGACTCCGCCCGGCCTAGCCTGCTGAGCACGACGCTCGCGCCGGCGTCGGGCAACCACGACGCGGCGGCCAACGCGTTCGCCGACCACTTCACGCTGGAGGGCCCGCAGGACCAGGACCGGGGCGACGGCGTGTACTACTCCTACACCTACAACCGGGCGCACTTCATGGTGCTCAACACCAACGAGGGCGGCGCCGAGGGCATCTCCGAGAAGCAGCTCGACTGGCTGCGGGCCGACGCCGGGGCCGCGCGCGCCGCCGGCGCCCGGTGGCTGGTCCTGTCCATGCACAAGGGCACCTACACGACGGCGAACCACCTGGACGACGAGGACGTCATGGCGATGCGCCGCACCCTCGTGCCGGTGATCGACGAACTGGACATCGACCTGGTGCTGCAGGGCCACGACCACGTGATGAGCCGGTCCAAGGTGCTGGCCGCCGACCCCGAGGGGGTGGAGGGCGCCCGCCCGGTCAAGACCACCAGGATCACCGAGGTCCGCAACGGCAAACGCATCGAGTACGCGGTCGATCCCGAGGGCACCGTCTACTTCCTGCCGAACACCGCCGGCGCCAAGCACTACACGCAGGCCACCGACCCGCAGGGGGTGGACCTTGAGCCGTACCTGCGGCTGTTCGACCGTACCGGGGAGCAGGCGGGCGAGAACTTCACGGCCGTGACCGTCACCGCCGACCGCCTCACGGTGAACGTCTACGACATCCGCGACCGGGGCGTGCCGCGCCTCTTCGAGGGCTTCGGCATCGACCGTGCGATCTCCCCGGTCGCCGGCAGGGTCGGCGAGCTGCCCGACGCCGAGGACGTCACGCTGGAGGACGCCGAGGCAGTGGCGGCGGCGCGCGCCGCCGTCGACGCGCTCACCGAGGCACAGCGCGGCGCCCTGTCCGGGCTGAAGCGCCTGGAGGCCGCCGAGCGGCGGCTGCGCGAGCTGGGCGGCCTGGTCTCCACCGACGGCAGAACCGTGGCCTGGGCCGACCCGGAGGCGAGCGCCCGCCAGGCGGTCACCGTACGCAACGACACCGCCTCGGACTTCACGGGCACGCCGGTGCAGCTCCGCATCCCGTCGGCGCCCGACGTCGAGCGGGACGAGCTGTCCTTCTTCGCCGCCGACGGTGCGCCCCTGCCGTTCGAGGTGGAGACCTGGCAGCCGGGCGGCACCTCGGCGGTGTGGGTCCGGATGCCGAGCCTGCCCGCCAGGTCGGCCCGGCAGGTGTGGGCCTACTTCGGCGGCGGGGCGCCCGGCAACGACCCCACGGTCGTGTGGGGCGAGGCGTACTCCCTGGTCGAGCACTTCGGCGGCGACACCGCGAGCGGCGAGCGCCGCACCGACTCCACGGGCCGGCACGCCGGGCTCGTGGTGGGCGACGGCCTGACCACCGCCCTCTCGGAGCGGGGCACCGGCCAGACGCGGTTCGCCCGTTCGCGCCTGCAGTATCCGGGCGATGTCGGCGGCGGGTACGACCGCATCACGATCAGCGGCGTGTACGCGCTCACCGAGGAGGACCTGGCCGCGCTGGGCTCGGCGGCCCCCGTGGTCGCGAAGGAGAGCGCGACCGGTGACGGGCGGCTCACCTTCTGGCAGGGCATCCGGCCGGAAGAAGGTCAGGTCGGCACGCGCCTGGCCGGCAACAGTTGGGAGTTCGGCGACGCCGACCTGAGCCACCGGTTCGGCTTCGCCGCCGACGGCAAGCCGCACCTGGTCACCCAGACCTACGACGGCATGACGTACTCGGTGTTCGTCGACGGCCGCGAGGTGCACAGCCAGATGGTCGAGTACCGCAGCACGTTCTCCGACCCGGCCGTGCAGACGACGGTCGGCGACTACCACACGAACGACGGCAGCCTCAGGTCGCCGTTCCGCGGCGTGGTCGACGAGGTGCAGATCGCCGGCGTGGCCTTCACGCCCGCCTTCGAGGCCTTCCGGTACGCGAACCTGTTCGGCGACGCGGTGAGCTTCGGCGAGCGGGTCGAGCGGGCGGACGAGCGCCTGACCCTGATGGTCGGAACCCCGCGTGCGGGCGGCACGCTGGAGGCCGGCCTGGTCGAGGTGACCGGCACGGTCAGCCGGCGCGCGGTGCTCACGGCGCGGGTCGCCGGCGTGCAGGTGCACAGCGAACAGGTCGACGCCGGGCCGTTCACCATCCGCGTGCCCGTCAACGCCATCGGGAAGCAGACGCTCACGGTCGGCGCTACCGCCGGTTCGGGCGAGCCTCACGACGTGGCCGAGCCCGCCGAGGTGCCGGTCACGGTCAAGGACACCGTGGCGCCCTCCGCGCCGGAGGTGAGCGACGACGCCTCCTCGGCCTCCGGGGACACGAGCGTCACGCTGAGCGCGACGCCGCGGACCGAGGACCGCGAACGGGTCGAGGCCAGGTTCTACGCCGGCCCGGTCATCCCGCTCGACGAGTCGAACGTCGTGGTGCGCAGCGGGACCACCCCTGACCGGGTTCCCGACGCGCTGACCCCCGCCAGCGGCACGGTCAGCGGGAAACTGCTGCCGACGACGGTGGGCACGAACGAGAACCCGTACCAGATCTATGAGATCTCGCTGACCGGCGAGCAGGCGCGGCAGAAGGAGTTCCACCTGACCTGGACGGGCTCAGGGGACGAGCGCACCGTCTCGGCCCACGTGTACGACCACGCGGCCGGCCGCTGGCTCATGAAGGACTCCGGTTCCGACCCGTCCGGCGCCGCCGTCCAATTGGACGTGACCGCCCGCGCCGGCGAGAACGTCGTCGCCGGCGGGAAGCTGCACCTGCTGGTCTGGCGCGGGCTGACCGCGCTGCCGGGGCAGGAGGGCGACGACATCGAGGCGGCGCCCGCCGCCGACCGCTACGACTGGGCGTTCGACCACGTGCCGGACTCCCAGCTGTACGCGCAGGCGACGCCCGACCTCATGACGCACCAGTTCCGGTACGTCGCCGGCGTCGCGGACAAGCGCAAGACCAAGCTGGTGCTGCAGGCCGGCGACTGGGTCAACCGGGAGTACCTGTCGCAGGAGTACCAGTGGGTCAACGCCGAGCCGTCGGCGCGCGCCCTGGAGGACGCGGACCTGCCGTACATGATCTCGTGGGGCAACCACGACTACTCCGACGCGCGCAACGGCCGGGTCATGCTGCCGAAGTATTTCCCGATGGAGCGGTTCGAGAAGAGTCTCGAAGGCAGCCCCTGGCGGTTCGGAGGCAGCGACGACATCGACAACTACTACTACACGGCCGAGATCGAGGGGGCGAAGCTGCTGCTGCTCACCGTCGGCTTCTTCTCCGCGGACAACGCCGGCGACCCCGGACTGGCCTGGGCGAAGAAGGTGATCGAGGACCACCCCGGCCACGCGGTGATCCTCGCCAACCACAACTCGGTGAACCAGGGCGTCAACGGCTGGTCGAACGGCAACGTCACCAGTGAGCTGGTCGATCCGTACCCGAACGTCAAACTGGTGCTCGGCGGCCACATCGCGGGCACCGGCGTCGCCTCCCGGGAGACGGCGGGGGGCAACCGTGCGTACGGCGTACTGACCGACTACCAGTCGCGGGTCTACGGCGGGCAGGAGTACCTCAAGCACATCAGCGTCGACGCCGAGAACGACCTGATGTACTTCAACACCTGGTCGCCCCTGCTGGGTAGGGCGACGTCCGACGGGAACTGGCACCACGAGGTGCCCGAGGGCGCGATCCCCGGTTTCCACGGCGCGGACACGGAGAACTTCGCCCTGGAGATCGACCTCGGCGGCACCACGACGCGCACTCTCGCGGCCGAGTCGCTCACCTTCGCGGCCGGCGCGCGGCAGCAGGCCGGGGACGTGCGCACGGCGGTCGGCGCCGAGCAGATCTCGATGGTGCTGGACGACCTCAAGGGCGGCGGCGCCTACGAGTGGTACGTCGAACTGCGCGACGCGGCGGGGCACGTGACCCGCAGCGCCGTCAGCACCTTCACCGTGGCCGGCTCGCCGGCGCAGCCCGCGTGGGACGCCGAGACCGTGTACACGGCGGGCCACGAGGTGACCTACCGCGACGCCGTCTGGCGGGCGGCGTGGTGGACCCGCGGCCAGGAGCCGGGCGACCCGAACGGGCCGTGGCAGGAGATCGCCGCGACCGGCGACGGCACCGCCGTCTGGACACCGACCCGCGTGTTCGAGTCCGGGGACGTGGTGGAGCACCGCGGTCAGCGGTACGAGGCCGCGTGGTGGACCCGTAACCAGGAACCGGGCAACCCGCACGGCCCCTGGCGCCCCCTGACCTGACCCGCTCCGCGGCCCGGTGGGCGTCGGGCAAAGGGCGCCTGATGGGACGTTCGTGTACGATCGCGCCGGATGAGCGCGCGCATCGGCCCCGCCGGTCGCGCGCTCTCCGCCGGTCGTGTCAGCCACGACCGGCCTGAGGCATCGCGGAAAGTTCAAGGAGCGATGTGTTCGAGTGGCGCAGCTCGCATCTGCCTCCCGCCGACCGTTTCGAGGGATGGTGCGCTCTCGTCGGGCAGCACCTCATGCTCACGCGGATCAGCAGTGAGCACGAAGCCGACTTCCCGGCTTCGCTGAGGGTGCTGCAGTGGGGCGAGATCACCGTCTCGGCGCCGAGGTACCCCGACCTGTACACGCTCCGCACCGCGCGGATGATCCGCCAGTCGGACCCGGATCAGTGGTGGGTGGCACTCGTGTGCACCGGGACGATGTCGCTGGAGCAAGGAGGCGCCAGGGCCGATCTGACGGCCGGCGACCTGGTGCTGATGGACACCTCCCGGCCGTACGACAGCGGGGTGCTCTGCCATGACGGCGGCCTGGCCGGCATCATCTCCCTGCAGTTGCCGCGGCAGGCGCTGCCCGTGCCCGAGCAGCGGTTACGCCGGCACGTGGGCAGGCCGGTGTCGTCGGCCCACGGGTCCGGGGCGCTGCTCGCCCAGTTCCTTCGCGGCCTGAACCGGGAGGGCGGGGCGCTGGGCTCCTCGGAGGGCGCCGCTCTCGGAAAAGTGGCGAGCGAGCTGGCCACCGTGTTCCTGGCGCATCTGGCCGACGCGACGCGCCTGGTCCCGGAGGCGACCCGCCGTCAGGCGCTCGCGCGGGAGATCAAGGAGTTCATCAGCCGGCACCTCGGCGAGCCGGCGCTGACTCCGCCGGCGATCGCCGCCGCCCACAACATCTCCGTACGCCACCTGCACCACGTCTTCCAGGAGGAGCGGCAGACCGTCGGCGAGTACATCCGCCGGCAGCGGCTGGAGCGTTGCCGCGCGGACCTGGCCGACCCCTGCCACGACCTGCGTCGCGTCGCGGACATCGCCGGACGCTGGGGCCTGCGGGACGCCGCCTCCTTCAACCGCGCCTTCAAGAGGGCGTACGGCATGCCTCCCGGCGAATACCGCAGACACCTCAGGACGCGGCCTCGACCGGCCGACGCGCGGCGCGAGGCGGACGGCGGCACCTGAGCGGGCGGCCGGGCCCGCCGGCAGCGGCTTGCGCCGGGTGACAACGATCGTGCGCTGACGGTCAATGACCGTCGTGCGGCGCCTCGCTAGAGTCTCTTCCCGCGCAGTCAGAGGCCGGCCGTGAACCGTGGGGATCGTGGGGGAGGATGCCGGAGATGAACGCGGCGTGGTCGAGACGTGCCGTGCTGCTGGCCGGAGGGCTGCTGGTCGCCGGATGCGCCGGGCAACGCCGGCCGCTCATCGAGAGCGAGGACTACGACTCCGGCAGCTCGGGCATGCAGCGCCTGCGGCCCCTCCTGGAGCGGCGGGCCGCGGCGTTGCAGGACCGTGACGAAGGCGCGTACCTCGCCGGTCTGGACACCTCCAACGACGAACTGATGCGCTACGAGAAGCTGGTCTTCGCAAATCTGCGCCAGTTCGAGCTCGACGACGTCCGCTACCTCACCGGACCGGTGGTCGAGGAGCGCGTCTCCGGCGGCGGAGAGCCGGTTCAAGCCGGTCATCCGGGTGCTGAAGCTGACCGCGGACGCCGGTCCCGGGGACATCGCGCCCGCCGAGTCGTTCGTGTATCGCATGAAGGACGACCTGGTCACCGACATCACCCGCGTCACCCTGGAGAACCCGAGCGGCGGCGCGCCACCGGCCGAGGCGCCGTGGCACACCGACGCGCTGAAGGTGGTCCAGGTGGGCGAGAAGGTGTGGCTGGCGGGCGACCGTAGCGCCGGCGACCTGGGCCGGTACGCTGCCGCCGCCGAACGGGAACTGCGCCTGCTCGAAGAGTTGTGGGGCGAGCGGCTCACGTACCCGGGACACGTCCTGTTCTTCACGCGCGACGCCGCGAACTACCGGCAGTGGTTCGGCCTGGGCGCCGCGGACACCTTCGACCCCGACATCCCGGGCGTCCAGGTCCCGTTGCAGGGCGTGGGCAAGAACGGCCGGCTCTACCAGGGCGAGTACGCCGCCTCCCGGATCGTGGTGAACCTGCGCAACCACCAGGGCACCGACCCGGCGAGCACCATCCGCCACGAGCTGGCCCACGCGGTCACCGCGCGGGCCACGATGACCGGCCTCGGCGAGCTGGGCCCGCCGACCTGGGCCATAGAGGGGTTCGCCCGGTACACGGAGACCATCGGCAGGCCGGCGCGGGCCGCGCAGGTCCGGGCGGGGCTGGCGGCCGGGGTCCGCGCCGGGAGGTTCCGCGGTGCGCCGCCCTCGAACAAGGACTTCTACGGCCGGGACGCCGCCTTCAACTACGACCTCGGCTCGTCGGTGTTCAGCCTGGCCGAACGGCTCAAGGGACGGGAGGCGGCGGTGGAGTTGTACGCGCGGGTGATCGAACGTCCCAGCACCGGGGCTTCCTTCTTCGAATCGCCGATCTTCGACCGGATGGCCGAGGACGTGCTCGGGTTGTCCGCCTCGGCCTTCCGCGACCGGTGGGCCGCCTCCGTGCGGAACGGTGGGTGAGGTGGCCGTACGTTCCCGCTGGGTCCTGATCCTCGCGGCCGGTCTGGCCGCCTTCCTCGCGGCCGGCGCAGGCGCGTACCTGTACGCCCGCGACCTGCGCGCCGGCCAGGTCACGCAGTCCTGCGGCTCGCGCGACTGCATCCCCGGGGTCGAGGCGTCCGAGCTGCTCGACGGGTTGAGGGGCCGGGGGCACACCTGCGAGAACGCCTCCGGTGGTTCCTGGATGTGCGAGATGGTCGTGGGCTCGATCCACTTCGAGGCGGGGGTGGAGGTCTCCGACGGGGGCGTCTACCGCCTGTCCCCCGAGGTCTTCCACGCCGACGACGATCCGCTCACCGAGGCCGGCCTGGCCTACCTGACCTGGTTCGCCGTGCTGCCCTACCGGGACGACCCGGCGGCCAAGGCCGAGATCGGCAACTGGCTGAACGCGCAGGTGGAGGCCGGCAAGGACACCCAGGCCACGATCCTCGACTACACGTACGTGTTGCGGACGTCGAAGAAGGCCCACGTCCGGCTCGACATCAGGATCCCCACATGACCATGGACCGGCGCTCCCCCGACGGCAGGTTCTGGTGGGACGGCTCGGGCCGGCGCCCGGTCCAGCCTCCGCCACCCCCTCCCGCGCAGCACTCGCC
>NZ_SMLD01000196.1:0-16019 GCF_004352805.1 Nonomuraea mesophila | reverse complement strand
GGGGTCAGGTGAGGGTGGAGCAGGGAGCCGGGTAAGAGCACGATCGCGGTCAGACCGGCGTTGTGCGAGCGCAGCCGCACCCGTACGCCGTGCCGCTGCGCCAGCCGGGCGACCACGAACAGCCCCATGCGGCGGGAGACCGAGACGTCCACGGTGGGTGCGCGGGCGAGCCGGGCGTTGGCCTGTTCGAGCTCGGCCTGGGTCATGCCGATGCCGGTGTCGTCGACGGTGAGCATGAGCCCGCCGCTCTCCATCGTCCCGGTGGCGACGGTGACGCGGGTCTCGTACGGGGAGAAGGCCAGCGCGTTCTCGATCAGCTCGGCCAGCAGGTGGACGATGTCGTTGACCGCCTGCCCGGAGACACCGACGCCTTGCGCGAGCTTGACCACGACGCGCTCGTACCCTTCGACCTCGGACAGCGCGGCGCGCACCACGTCGGCCAGTCCGACCGGCTCGTTGTACCGGCGGGGGGCGTCCTGGCCGGCCAGGACCAGCAGGTTCTCGTTGTTGCGCCGCATGCGCGTGGCCAGGTGGTCGAGGCTGAACAGGCCGGCCAGCCGCCGCTCGTCCCGTTCGCCCTGCTCCAGCCCGTCAATGATCTTGAGCTGGCGTTGGACCATGGTCTGGCTGCGCCTGGACAGGTTGACGAACATGGCGTTGACGTTCGCGCGCAGCCGGGACTCCTCGCCGGCCAGCCTGATGGCCTCGCGGTGCACCTCGTCGAACGCGCGGGCGACCTCGCCGATCTCGTCGCGGGAGTCGACCCCGATGGGCTGCGGGACGAACCCCGCCCCGTCCCCGCGCTCGCGCAGCAGGCGGACCGTCTCCGGGAGGCGGGCGCCGGCGATGTGCAGGGCCTCGGTACGGAGCCTGCGCAGCGGGCTGACGAGGGACCTGGCCATGATGGCCGTGATGATCAGCACCGCGAGCAGCAGCAGGAGGCTGTAGGCGGCGGCCAGGAGCGCGTCGCGGCGGGCGGCGTCCTTGAGTGCCCTGCTCCGGACGTTGATCTCCTCCCCGATCCGGCGCTGCATGGTCCAGATGCCGTTCACGGAGCCGCTGCTCGCCTCGAACCAGTGGTCGGCGTCGTCCTGGCGGTCCGGTTCGATGTCGATGCGGTCGCCCTCGCCGGCCTGGGCCAGCGCGCGCAGCCGGATCACCTCGGCCCGGTCCACCAGGGTGCCGGTGACGGTGTCGTCGTAGAGCTGACGCTGCTCCGGCGTGGCCACCGACCTGAACACGGTGACCTCGCTCTCCTGGCGTGCGCGGGCGGCGATGAACCGGTCGAGCTCGCCGCTCTGGAATCGGCCGGCGGCGGCCGCGGCCGTGAGCAGGCCGCGCTGCTCGGAGGCGGCGTCGTACGCCTTGGACAGGGCGGAGAGCGCGGCCACGTCGTCGGCGAGCGCCTCCTGGTCGCCTCCTTTGCCGATCTGGTCGTGGAACTGGGTGAACACGGCGATGATCTGGGAGTACTTGGTGACGGTGGGCAGGGCGAGCAGTTCGGAACCGAGCACGGTGTTGCGGGTGGCGGCGATCTCCGGCAGGCGGCTGAGCAACTGCCGGGTGAGGGCGGACGCGCTCTCGCCGTACGCGGGCGTGATGGCGGCGGCCTTGTCACGGAAGGCCTCCGCGGCGGCGTCCACGGGGCCGAACTGCGCGCGCAGCGGCTCCTCGCGTTCCGGGGTGCGGTCGGCGGCCACGTAGTGCACGGCGAGGTCGCGTTCGAGGGCCAGCTGGTGGGTCAGTTCGGTGACGGAGGCGCTGAGCTCCGCCTTGTCCATGACGCGCTGGTACTGGCTCGCCAGATTCCACGACGTGATGACCTGCTGCGCGCCGACCACGAAGCTCACCCCGGTCGGGATCACGATGAGGGCGATGAGCCGCGACCGTACCCGCCAATCCCGGAACCGGAATTTGCGCCGACCTTTTTCCCCGTTGCGGCCATGCGGCCTCGACGGTGAAGGCGGGTGGGGACGGTGGACGTCCGCAGGCGATCGCTTGCTCACTGGCTCCACTCTCTGGCCTACATACACGCCGGCATCGGCGCCTGATGCGCACCCCGAGATGAAGAGCAATTTCAACACACGCCAGGCAGGTAGCGCCAACCTTACAAACCACCTGACTACCTGGAAAGGATGACGTACGGCAAAATCGGCCCCAGCAGAGCAGAGACGTCATGAAAGCCGGACAGTAACCGACAATCGGCGATATTTCACTGTGTCCCGCGCGGGAGACCATTCATGGCTTTCGCGCCACTCCTGCTGTACGATCACCGCCTGCCGCCCATGATCCCGGAGCACGAAAGCGGCGGCTTCGACGCCTCGGCCAAGGAGAACCATGCGACCCGGGCCAGCACTCCGCACGTGTGCGGCGATCGCCGCCGCGATCGTCCTGACCGCATGCTCCGGCGCCGGCGAAGGACCGTCCACGACCGGCCTGGAGAAGACCGCGCTGACCATCGGCGTCAGCCCGACGCCCTCGTCGGCTCCGGTGTTCATCGCCGACCGCAAGGGCTTCTTCAAGGAGGAGGGCCTGACCGTCAGGACGGAGGTCATCCAGGCGCCCCAGACCGTCATGCCGAAGATCCTCAACGGCTCCATGGACATCTTCAAGGGCAGCTACGTGTCCTTGATCAACATCCAGGACAGCGGCGCGGCTAAGATCAAGATCCTGCACGACAGCCTGGCGGCCGCGCCCGGCATCGCCGGGGTCGTGGTCATGAACGACTCTCCGCTGCAGGGCCCGAAGGATCTCAAGGGCCGGACGATCGCCGTCAACTCGCTCGACAACCTGGGCACCATGTCGATGAGCGCCCACCTGAAGGCCTACGACCTGCCTCCGGAGGAGGTGAAGTTCGTCGTGGTGAACTTCGAGGCGCAGCTGACCGCGCTCAAGCAGTCGCAGGTGGACGCCGCGTGGATGGTGGAGCCGTTCCTGTCGGCCGCCCAGCAGGCGGGCGCGCGGCTGCTGCTCGACACCAACACGGGTCCCACCGACGCGCTGCCGATCGACGGCTGGGCCGCGACGGAGGAGTGGACGGCCCGGCACCCGAGGACCGTCGCCGCCTTCCAGCGCGCCGTCTCCAAGGCGCAGCGCCTGGCCGCGACCGACCGCGCGGTGCTGGCCGAGGTCGTCCCGCTCTACACCCAGACCCCGAAGGAGGCGGTGATGACCATGGCAATGGGGACGTTCCCCACGACGTTGAACGCCACGCGCATCCAGCGGGTGGCGGACCTGATGGACGAGTTCAGCTACCTGAAGGCGAAGGTCGATGTGGCCTCGATGGTCGTACCCCTCCCTGAGCAGTGACGCGAGGCCGCCCGCTCGCGGAAGGAGGCTCAGCCGCCCCAGCCCGGCACGGCCATCCTGACGGAGAGGGCGTGTTCGACCAGGTTGATCAGCGCGCTCTTGACGGAGTCCTTCGACCTGGCGTCGAGGCGCACCATCGGGATGTGCGGGGCCAGGGTGAGGGCGTCACGAACCTCGGCGTCGCTGTGCGGATACTCTCCGTCCCAGCCGTTGACTCCCACCACGAACGGCAGTTGCGCCTCCTCGAAGTAGTCGATGGCGGGAAAACTGTCGGCCAGACGGCGGGTGTCGACCAGCACCACCGCGCCGATCGCCCCACGCACGAGGTCGTCCCACATGAACCAGAACCGGTGCTGCCCGGGTGTCCCGAACAGGTAGAGGATCAGGTCACGGTCGAGGGAGACCCGGCCGAAGTCCATCGCCACGGTCGTGGTCGACTTCAGCGGCGTCATGCCCAGATCGTCGATGCCCTTGGAGGCGTCGGTCATGACGGCCTCCGTGGTCAACGGCATGATCTCCGACACCGCGCCGACGAACGTCGTCTTGCCCACCCCGAAGCCTCCAGCCACCACGATCTTGGTGGAGGTGAGGCCGGGACTAGAGCCTGCGAAGTCCACTGAGCACCCTTTCGAGCAGATTGACGTCCGGCCTACCCTCATCCAGCTGTGGCTGGTGCACGCGGACCAGACCTTCGGCGGCCATGTCAGCGATCAGGACCCGTACCACGCCCAGGGGGATCCGCAGCAGGGCCGAGACCTCCGCCACCGACCGGACCTGCCGGCACAGTTGGCTGATCGCCTGGTACTCCGGCGTGATGTGCGAGAACTCCCGCTGCTCGGCGGTCGCCGAGGACACGAGGGCCTCCATCGCCAGCTTGACCCGCGGCGCCGTCCGTCCGCCTGTCACCGCGTACGGGCGGACGGGCGATGCCGGGTCGGGACTCAGCGGCGACTGGGACTGGGGCTGAGGCGGAGGCACCCAGTCGCCGCTGTTCCATCGGGGGTCTGTCACCTACGTCACCTTGTCTGGCTGGCGCGCAGCTCCGCACGCACAGCCGGAGTCAGCACCTGACCGGCGCGATCCACCATCAGCGTCATCTGGTACGCCACCAACCCCATGTCACAATCCGGAGCCGCCAGCACCGCCAGGCACGAACCATCACTGACCGACATGATCAGCATCAACCCACGCTGCATCTCCACGATCGTCTGATTGACCGCACCCCCCTCGAACACCCGCGCCGCACCCTGCGTCAAACTCACCAGACCCGACGCGATCGCCGCCAGCTGATCCGCCCGATCAGCCGGAAACCCCGACGACGCCGCCAGCGGCAACCCGTCAGACGAGACGACCACCGCGTGCGCGACCCCGGGGACGGTGCTCACGAAGTCGGTGATCAGCCAGTCGACTCCGCGTGCCGCGTGACTCAGGTCCCTCATGCGTCCTCCTCCCTGTTGTTGTCCGCCGGGCCAGAGGGGAACGCCCTGCCCTCGGTGATGTCATCGCGTGCCGCCCGGAACCCCTGCTGGAAGCTGGAGAGCCGGCTGCGGATCCGGTCCGGTGACACCGACGGCATCGGCGTCACCCCCTTCGGCGACGACGAGGTGTCCGCCGATCCGGGCACCAGGTTGGCCTTGGGCACCCGCTTGGGCAACCCCGCGGCCGTCGATCCGTTACGCACTGGCTCCACCACCGCTTCCGCCGCGCTCCAACCTTCGTCCGCCTTGGACGGTCCCCAGCTCGCGCCGCTCCCGTCGCGGCCGAACCAGGCTGATTCGACCGCGGCGAAGATCGGCAGGTAGTCGTCCCCTCCGGAGGCGGGCGGGGCCGCCGGGATGGACCCCGCCGTGCCCGGATCCGGATCGTGGTGGTCGAACCCCGGCCGTTGCGGCGGCATCGTGTCGTTGCTCCAGCCGCCCGGCGGGGGCTCGGGCCCTGGCCGCCTGGGCAGACCTCGGTCGCCGTTCAGCGCCGGGCCGCGGTGCGAGTTCCACACGTCGGCCCCGTCGTAGCCGAGAGGCTCCTGCGGCCAGCCGCCGGGCTCGGGCTGCCAGGGAGCCGACGGAGGCCAGGAACCGCCGGAATCCGGGTTCGACGGGAAGGACGGGTGGCCCGGCCCCAGCTGGTACGGCGCCTGCGGCCAGTCCGTGGCCGGCGGCGCGGGGTGCGGGCCGGAGTACGGCTCGTCCCTGGACGCGCCACTCGCCGCGCCCGCGAGGGCGGGGGGCTGGTTGCCGGAGAACGCGGGGGGCTGGTTGCCCGAGAAGGACGGCGTGCCGGTGTGGGGCGGCGCCTGCGTGCCCAGCATGTTCTCGGGGATCAGCACCATCGCGGTCAGCCCGCCGGAGCTGTGCGGGCGCAGTTGCACCCGGATGCCGTGGCGGTGCGCCAGGCGGGCGACCACGAACAGGCCCATGCGCCGCGACACCGACACGTCCACGGTCGGCGCATCGGTCAGGCGCTCGTTGGCCTGGATCAGCTCCTCCTGCGTCATCCCGATGCCGGAGTCGGTGATCGACAACATCACGCCGCCGCCGTCGATCCTGCTGCCCGACACCGTCACCCGCGTCTCACGCGGCGAGAACGACAACGCGTTCTCCACCAGCTCCGCGATCAGGTGAATGACGTCGTTGACCGCCTGACCCGCCACCGACACGCCGTCGGGGACCTGCAGCACCACCCGCTCGTAGTTCTCCACCTCCGACAACGACGCGCGCGCCACGTCGACCAGCTTGACCGGCTGGCTCCAGCGCCGCGGCGGGTCCTGACCCGCCAGCACCAGCAGGTTCTCGCTGTTACGCCGCATACGCGTGGCCAGATGGTCCAGCTTGAACAGGTTCCCGAGCCGCTGCTCGTCCTGCTCACCCTGCTCCAGACCGTCGATCAACGTGATCTGCCGCTCCACCAGCGTCTGACTACGCCGCGACAGGTTCACGAACATCGCATTCACGTTGCTGCGCAGCCGCGCCTCCTCACCCGCCAGCCGCACCGCCTCGCGGTGCACCTCGTCGAACGCCCGCGCGACCTCACCGATCTCGTCGTGGGTGTCCACACCGATCGGATCGACCGGCGGGACCGTTCCGTCCCCGCTTTCGCGCAGCTCGCGTACGGTGCCGGGCAGGCGGTTGCCCGCGATGTCGAGCGCCTCGCCGCGCAGCTTGCGCAGCGGCCTGATGAGCGAGCGGGCGATGAGCGAGATGATCGCGAGCACCACGAGCAGCAGCACCAGGATGAAGCCGCCGGAGATCAGCGCCGAGCGGTTGGCGCTCTCCTCCAGGGCCCTCGCGCGCAGGATGACGGAGGAGGACAGATCCTTCTCCACGGCGCGCAGCGCGTCGATCTTGCCGGTGCTGACCTCGACCCACGTGGCCGCGTCCTGGGCGGGCCGGCCACCGATGCTCAGCTCCTTGCCCTCGGCCGCCTGCGCCATGGCCCGGAGCCTGAACAGGTCGGTCTGGTCGACGTCGTGACCCACGACCGTGTTGCGGTAGACCTCGAGCTGTTCGAGGTTGGCCAGGGTGGCGAACAGCGTCGTCTCGCTCTCCTCGCGCGACTTGGCGTCGGTGAGCGCGTCGAGCTCGCCGCTGTCGAAGCCCTTCCTGTCCAGCGCGCTGGCCAGGATGCCGCGCTGCTTGGACGCCTGCTCCTTGGCCCGGGCGATGGCGGCCCGCGAGCCGGCGCTGCGGGACACCTCGTCGTCCACCGCGACCTGGCCGACCTGGTCGTGGAACTGCAGCAGGGTCGCGATGATCTGCGAGTACTTCTGGATCATCGGCAGGGGCTGGATCTTCCCGTTGACCGCCGTGTCGCGTACCGTCCTGATCTCGTCGAGGCGGCGCAGCACCGGTCGTACGGCGTCCCCGTGGGTGTCCGTGATCGCCGCCGCCCGTTCCTTGGCCTCCTCGATGTGGCTGTCCACCGAGCTGTAGGTGGTACGCAGCTGAGCCTCACGGTTGTCCGGCCGGCCCTGGGAGATGTAGAGCGCGGTCTCGTCACGTTCGAAGGACAGCTCGTGGGTGACGGTGCCGAGTTGCTGGCTGAACTCGGCGACCTCTCTGAGGGTCTGATAGGAGTTGGCGTCACTGAGCGAGGTGATCACGTTCAGTCCGCCCAGACCCACGGCCACGGCCGTGGGAACGACGATCAGCGCGACGAGCCGTGACCGTACGTGCCAGTTGCCCAATCCAAACCTTTTGGAACTCGGCTGGGACAACCGTCGCTTCTCATGCCCGTGCGGCTCGCGGTCGGCGGAAGCTTCAGCGCTCTGCGTTCTCACTTGCCTTCGCAACCTCTCGCCTGGAGGGGGAATTCTCGGTGGCCGTGCAGGTTATTGCAGGTGGGGCAATATGTAGGTCCAGATAAGCGCCATTTGAGCACAGGGGTCGCCAAGGGCCAACCACCATCAGTGCCCAGATGGGGTGTTTATCCCCTAGTGTCCGGAAAATTCAGCAGAATCGGTACAGGGCCTCTCATCAGGCGAAACAGGCAATAGAAGGCCCTCCGCGGGCCACCTCTTGACTCGCAGAAAGAATCGAATAGCATGCACCATCGACTACTGAGGTCTCGCCTTCACCTCCAGTCCCAAAACGGACATTCACTCAGACGCGTATCGGTCGCCAGAATTTCACGATAGAGCCGGAAACAGACATTGCAACCACAAGTGTTGTTCTCGCGATAATGACCACCAATTTGGTGCTACCGTCGATCTCTGTTGTGCGTCAGGCACGCAGTCCCCCGGGAGCAGAAGCCCCCCGGTTCCCCCCCTGGCTCCATCTGAAGGGAGTCCCTGACATGAGGCTTGGCCGTCCCGCCAGGACCGCCATCATCGGGATCGCTCTGATACTCGGTGTAGTGGCGTGCAGCACAGGCGGCTCAACGACCGCCAGCGCGCCATCGTCCGCACCCGCCAACGGCGGCCTGGAGAAGACGGAGATCAAGGTCGCCACCCTGCCCGCCATCGACAGCGCAGCCCTCTATGTGGCCATCGACCAGGGACTCTTCGAGAAAGAGGGCCTTGAGGTCACCCCGCAGGTCGTCCAGGCCTCCCCCGAGGCCATCCCCATGATGCTGAACGGCGAGATCGACGCCATGTTCGGCAACTACGTGTCGATGTTCGCCGCCCACGACAAGGGCTCGCTCAAGCTGCGGATCCTGGCCGAGGGTTCGCGCGCCTCCCCCGACTCGCTGAGCATCATGGCGCTGCCCGACTCGCCCATCAAGGCGCCGAAAGACCTCGAAGGCAAGACGATCAACGTGAACGTCCTGCACAACTTCCAGGAACTGGCGCTCACGCAGGTGCTCAAGGCCAACAACGTCGATCCGGCCACGATCAAATACGTTCAGGTGACGTTCCAGAACATCATGCCATCGTGGAAGGGCGGCCAGATCGACGCCGCCTACCTCGGCGAGCCGATGGTCACCGCCGCCACGGCGTCCATGGGCGCCCGCAAGATCCTCGACCCCGCGTCCGGGCCGGCCGCGGAGTTCCCGATCTCTGGCTATGTCAGCACGCAGGAGTGGTACGACAAGAACCCCAAGGTCGCCGCGGCGTTCCAGCGGGCCATCCACAACGCGGGCAAGCTGATGGAGAACAACCGCGAGGTCGTGGCCAAGGTGCTGCCGACCTTCACCCAGATCAACGCGGCCACGGCCGCCACGGTCACGTTCCCCTACTTCTCCAGCAACGACAATCCGGTCCGCCTCCAGCGGGTGGCCGACTGGATGCTGGAGGCCAAATGGCTGTCCAAGGCGATCGACGTGAAGACCCTCATGTCGCCCACCACGTCGGGGTGAGCGCCCAGACCCTGTCCCGTGCCCGCCCGGCCTCCAAGACCACCCGCTGGTCACGCCGGGCGGCCGGGGCGCTCGTTTTCGCCGCCCTCATCGAGCTGACCAGCCGGACGGGCCTGGCCGATCCGGAGTTCCTGCCGCCGGCCACGGAGATCGTCGGGCGGGCGGTCGCGCTGCTGGGCGATCCGGCCTTCACCGGGCACGCCCTGACCAGCCTGCTCGCCTGGGCCATGGGCCTCGGCATCGCGGCGGCCATCGCGGTGCCGCTCGGTCTGCTGCTCGGCAGCGTACCGATCATCGACGCCGCGATGCGCTCGGTCGTGGAGTTCCTGCGGCCGATTCCGTCGGTGGCGCTCATCCCGCTGGTGGCCCTCGTGATCGGCACCGGGCTCCAGTTGCGCGTCACGCTGGTGGTCTACGCCTCACTCTGGCCCATTCTCTACAACACGATGTACGGCCTGCGCGGCGTCGACCCGCTGGCCAAGGAGTCGCTCAGGTCGTACGGCTTCGGCCCTCTGGCGGTGCTGCTGCGCGTGTCGCTGCCGTCGTCGGCGCCGTTCATCACCACCGGGGTCAGGCTGGCCGCCGGGGTGGCGCTCATCCTGACCGTCAGCACCGAGATCGTGGCCGGGCGGGGCGAGGGCATCGGCGTGTTCATCTTCTTCGCCGGGATCGCCGTGCCCGCGCGGATGGCCGACATCCTGGCCGGCGTGTTCTGGGTCGGCCTGTTCGGGGTCGTGGTCAACGCGCTGCTGGTGGCCGCCGAGCGTCGGGCGTTCCGCTGGCACCACGCGCAGTTGGGAGAGCGGCCATGAGGCGCAGAGGGGTGCGCACGGCGGCGTTCCGGTGGATGGTGCTGCTCGTGCTCGTGCTGGTCTGGGAGGCGGCCACGCGGCTGGCGGGCAGCACGTTCTTCCCGCCGCCGAGCGCGATCGTGCTCCGCATGCACACCATGTGGTTCTCGGGTCCGATCGGCTCGTTCTTCCTGACCGACGCGGCCGTGGAGAACATCCTGCCGAGCCTGGGCAGGATGGCGGCGGGGTTCGCGGGTGGCGCGCTGGCCGGGGTCGTGATCGGGCTCGCGGTGGGGCTGTCGGCCAGGGCGTACGACTATCTCGACGGGGTGCTGCAGTTCCTGCGGGCGATCCCGCCGCCCGCGCTGGTCACCGTCTTCCTGGTGCTGTTCGGGTTCGGGCTGCGCATGCAGCTGGCGTTCATCATGTTCAGCATCGTGTGGCCGGTGCTGCTCAACACCGCCGACGGCGCGCGTACGGTCGAGCCGCTGCACCTGCAGACCTGCCGGGCCTTCCGGCTGTCGCGGACCGAGCTGCTGCTGCGGGTGGTGGTGCCGTCCACGCTGCCGAAGATGTTCGCCGGGCTGCGGCTGGCGCTGTCGCTCTCGCTGATCGTCATGGTCTTCTCCGAGCTGCTGCCCGGCACCACGAACGGCATCGGCTTCCAGATCACCGACGCCTACGCGACGTTCGACCTGCCCGGCATCTGGGCCGGCATCGTCCTGCTGGGGGTGCTGGGCTACGTACTCAACGAGCTGTTCCTCGTCGTGGAGCGCCGGGTGCTCGGCTGGCACCACACCGCGCAACAACTGGCCGCCCCGTGAGCGGGCCGCCCGTGAAAGACTGAGATCGCGTTCTCAAGAGGTTACCTAACCGACATGTCCGGCAATTTACCCTCCGATACTGTTGTTGTCCCGGCTCCGCAAGAGCCCCCGTGCAATCCGCGGCCTCGCCCCCAAGGACATCCATTGCTCGAGATAGACAACCTCTCCCACGTTTACGGCGGCGGAAGCCCGAACGAGCACCACGCCATCGACGGGCTCAACCTCAGCGTCGCGGCGGGCGAGCTGCTGTGCATCGTCGGCCCCTCGGGATGCGGGAAGTCGACGCTGCTGCGCTCGATCGCCGGCCTCATCACCCCGACCGGAGGCGAGATCAGGGTCGAGGGCGAGGTCGTACGCCAGACCCCCGACAACCTGGCCGTCGTCTTCCAGGACTACAGCCGCTCGCTGTTCCCGTGGATGTCGGTGGCCGACAACGTGGCGCTGCCCCTGCGCCGCAAGAACATGGACAAGCGCCGGCGCCGCGAGGCCGCCCAGGAAGCACTCGAGTCCGTCGGGCTGCAGGACGCCGGGCGCAAATACCCGTTCCAGCTCTCCGGCGGGATGCAGCAGCGGGTGGCGATCGCGCGGGCGCTGGCGTACCGGCCGACCCTGATGCTCATGGACGAGCCGTTCGGCTCCGTCGACGCGCAGACCCGCGAGGACCTGGAGGACCTCGTCCTCAAGGTGCGCGGCCACCACCAGATGACGATCGTGCTCATCACCCACGACATCGACGAGAGCGTCTACGTCGGCGACCGCGTGGTGGTGCTGTCGAAGGCCCCGGCGCACGTGGTCGGCGACCTCAAGGTGGAGCTGCCCGCGCCACGCGACCAGATCTCCACCCGCGAGCATTCCGACTTCGTCCACCTGCGCGCCGAGGTCGGCCGCCTGGTCCGAGGCCACGCAACCGTGTGAGTCTCGCTCGTTTTTCACGAGCTCTCGACTCTCGGTTCCTCTGCTGCTCAGTGCTCGACTCGGCTTCTCGGCGGTGGAAAAAGCCCCATACTTTACGGCTGCGCCAAGGTCACGCCAGGCGTCGCACGGGGCTGAGGGCCTCCAGGGAGACGCCCGCTGACCCGCACGGGGCCGGCCGCCGTTACGGCGCTCTGCCGACCGGTTATGGGGTTGTACTCCATCCCGTAAGCGAATATCGGCCTATTCTGGACTTCGTGGCGGATGTGCTGGTAGGCCGGGGCTGCTCGTGGGAGTTCGATTCCGAATTCCTGCGTATCAAGCCTGAAAACGGAAAAGCGCCCAAACTTCTCTCCGAACTCGGTGAGCGGGTGGTGCCTTACGAGGCGATCGCCAAGGTCACCCTCGCCCCCGGCAAGCGCGGCACGGTGGTGCTGCGGGCCGAACCCCGGCGCGGCGCCGATCCGCTGATGGCCGCCGCGGCCGGGCAGCTCAGGGAGTCGGCCGACCCCTACCGGCTGGTGCTGCCCGCCGAAAAGGAGTCACTCGCCGACTACTACGCGGAAGAACTGCGTTCGGCCCTCACCGGCCGCGGCCCCGCCGCCGGTTTCCTGGTCGCCGGTCCTGAGCCGCCACGCGCCTTCAAGGGCTGGGACGGCTCGGCCACCTTCGACGGCGACACCATCACCCTCACCTGGTTCTGGTCGGGAGCGACGGCGGCCAAGTACGCGGCGGGCGACCAGCGTTACGTCCCCGCCGACCTGGAGGGTGTCGAATGGCACGCGCCGGAGGGCGCCAGCGGATGCCTTCGCTTGCTGGTGCGCGGTCGCCGGCCGCCTCCCGAGGCCGACAAGGACCCCGCCTCCGTCATCTTCGGGCTGGGCTGGGGCTCCACCCACAAGTCGCTGCCGTTCGCCGCCGCCGTCCTCGCCTCGATCCCCACCGCCGTCCTGGCCCAGGGGTCGAAGGAGCTTCCCTCGGCCGTGTCCGACGTGGCCGGGCTGATCGCCAAGCTCGGCGAGCTCCGTGACGCGGGGCTGTTGACGGAGAGGGAGTTCCAGCTCAAGAAGGCGGAGCTGCTCTCCCGCCTGTGACCGGCGGACGCGACGGGCCACCTCATCCGGCACCCGGCCTTGGTGCCGTCGGCGCGTGGGTCTGGGGGTTGGCCTCCCGGTCACACCAGTTCCAGGCCGCCGTCGATGGTGAGGACCTGGCCGGTGATCCAGGTGGCGGTGGGGTCGGCGAGGTGGACGATCCAGGCGGCCACCTCGTCCGGTTCGCCACGACGGCCGAGCGGGATGCGGGCCGCCTCGTCCCGTTTGATCTGCTCGACCGTCTCCTGAGGCAGCCCGGCGGCGGCCAGCGCCTCGCTCTCCGTGGGGCCGGGTGCCAGGGCGTTGACGCGGATGCCGTCGGGCGCGAGTTCCAGGGCCCAGCTGCGGGTCAGCTGCTCCAGGGCGGCCTTCGAGGCGGCGTAGTGGGCGGCGCCGGGCAGCGGGCGGTGCCCGTACGTGCTGGAGACGTTGACGATCGCCCCGCGGGCGGCCTTGAGATGAGGCAGCGCGGCACGCGCGAGCAGGCTGGGCGCGGTGACGTTGAGCGCGAACAGGTCCCCGATGCGCCCGGCGTCGGTCTCGGCCAGCGGCATCATGGCCGTGGCGCCGGCGCTGTTGACGAGCACGTCGAGGCGGCCCCACCGCTCGATCGCCGTGCCGACGACGGTGCCGGGCGCGTCCTCGCCGCAGATGTCGGCAGCCAGGACGGCGATCCTGGGGTGCTGGTCCGCGGTCTCCCGCAGCACGTCGGCGCGGCGGCCCACCCCCAGCACGTACGCCCCGGAGCGGGCGAGGGCGAGCGCCGTCGCACGGCCGATCCCCGTTCCGGCCCCGGTCACGACGACCGCTTTGCCCTCCATCCGTCCGCCAGGTCGATCGGTCACGACGTCCCCCTCTTGTTCGATGTTCGTGAAACGTCGAACAAGCTAGCATGGACGCATGCAGAAGGCACATCATCCCGAGTTGGGCGAGATCGCACTGACTGAGGTGATGGCCGCGCTGAGCGATCCGATCCGGGTCGGGCTGGTGCGTGTGCTGGCCGACGGCCACGAGCGCGGCTGGGGTCAGCTCCGCGCGCCGGTGGCCAAGTCGACGCTCAGCCATCACCTGCGCGTGCTGCGCGACGCCGGGCTGACCCGCACCCGCCAGGAGGGCACCCGCTGCTATGTGACCCTGCGCAGGGACGACTTACAGGCGCGTTTCCCCGGTCTGCTCCAGGTGGTGCTCTCGGCGATGGAGATCGACGACGTGGGTTCCCAGGTGGGCCTCCGGGAGGGAGATTCCTGATGTCCCCGCCTGGCCGCCACCTGTCAGCCTCTCGCGCATGAAGCTCTCGTCGGTGGGCGAGGTGGAGCGGCACCGCGTCGACTTCTCGTTCAACCAGTTCCGGGGCGACGTGTCGAGCGTCTTTTCGCCGGCTTCAGGCGCGGTGATCCTGGAGCGGTCGGGGTTCTGACCGCTTCCGCGCACGGCCGGGCGCCCAGCGCGCCGGTGCACGACCGGATGCCCGGCGGCTGTGCGCGCGCCGGGTGGGCGATGGGCCCGCCGCCCCCCGGTGAGGCAAGGATGGCGGGCCGTGAAGGTCGTCTAGACCGGGCTGTGCATGTGGCGCGTCAGGGCGTGCTCGACCAGCGTGATCAAGGTGCCCTTGACGGATTCGCGCTGCCGGGCGTCCAGTTGCACGATCGGGGTCTGACCGCCGATCGACAGTGCCTCGCGGATCTCCTCCTCCGCGTGCGCGAACTGCCCGTCCCAGCCGTTGATGCCGATCACGAACGGCAGCTTGGCCTCTTCGAAATAGTCGATGGCCGGGAAGCTGTCGGCCAGGCGGCGGGTGTCGACCAGCACCACGGCGCCGATCGCGCCGCGCACCAGGTCGTCCCACATGAACCAGAACCGGTGCTGCCCGGGCGTGCCGAACAGGTAGAGGATCAGGTCACGGTCGAGGGAGACCCGGCCGAAGTCCATCGCCACGGTCGTCGTCGTCTTGTTCGGCGTGAGCGAGACGTCGTCGACGTGGGCCGAGGCGTCCGTCATGACCGCTTCGGTGGTGAGCGGCAGGATCTCCGACACCGCTCCCACGAACGTCGTCTTCCCCACGCCGAAGCCCCCGGCCACGACGATCTTCGTCGAGGTTAGGCCGGGGCTAGAGCCTGCGAAGTCCACTGAGCACCCTTTCGAGCAAGTTGAGGTCCGGCTTTCCCGCGTCCAGCGCAGGCTGGTGCACGCGGATCAGGCCCTCCGACGCCATGTCGGCGATCAGCACCCGGACCACGCCGAGAGGCTGGCGTAAAAGGGCGGAGATCTCGGCAACCGACCGGACGTTCCGGGTCAGCTGAATGATCGCCTGATACTCCGGACTAAGTAGGGAAATGTCTTGATATTCCGATGTCACGGAGGACACCAGGGCCTCCATGGCGAACTTCATCCGCGGCGCGGTGCGCCCCCCGGTCACGGCATAGGGCCGTACCAGGGAACTAGGTTTCTGCGGACGGGGAGCCGCCGGATGCGGCGGCGTACTCTCGCCAGCCCAACCCTGACCTGACACCATGTTCTCCTGTCACCGCCCCCTAGCGGGGACGGGCCGCTTGCAGCTCCGCGCGCACGGCCGGAGTCAGCACCTGGCCTGCACGCTCGACCAGCAAAGTCATCTGGTATGCCACCAGACCCATGTCACAGTCCGGAGCGGCCAGAACAGCCAGGCAGGAGCCATCACTGATGGACATGATCATCAGGAGCCCTCGCTGCATTTCGATGACGGTCTGGGTCACCATACCGCCCTCGAAGACCCGCGCCGCTCCCTGGGTCAAACTGATCACACCTGACGCGACCGCGGCGAGCTGGTCGGCCCGGTCCTTGGGGAAGCCCTCGGAAAAGGCCAGCGGCAGCCCGTCGGACGACACCACGACCGTGTGAGCGACGCCGGGCACGTTGTTCACGAAGTCCGTGATCAGCCAGCTGATGCCGCGCGCTCCCTGGCTCATTTCTCTCATTTGTCCTCCTCATTTTCTTCTCCGCGGGTGAAAGCTCGGCCTTGCCGGACACCCTGCTGGAAGCTGGAGAGCCTGCTGCGCAACCGCTCAGGTGAGATCTGCGGCGCCGGTGACGTGGCCTGAGGCTCGGCCAGGCTGGCCGTACCGGGCACCAGGTTGGCTTTGGGGACGCGACGGGGCAGCCCCGAAGCCGTCGTGCCGGACTGCGCGGGCTGCGCGGCGGCCTGCGCTGCCTGGAAGCCGGAGTCCGCGGGTGAGGACCACGACGCGCCCGCGCCCGACTGCCCCGGCTTGCGCTGCGGCAGCTTGCCCGGCGTCTGCGCGGGCGGGGCGGACGGGGGC
>NZ_SMLD01000195.1:0-16156 GCF_004352805.1 Nonomuraea mesophila | reverse complement strand
GGCTCGGGTGGCGGGCCGTCCTGCGGAGGCTCGGGCTGGCTTCGGTCGGGATCCTGCCTTGACGGCGGGGTTGACGACGGGGGCTGGGAATCGTCGCTCATGTGCGCAAGTGTGAGGCCTGTCCCTTCCTGGAAGCTAGAAGCGGGATGCGACACGGTGTTATCGCACCTTGTGGGCGAGAGCCGTACACTTGGCACTCGGGAACACAGAGTGCTAGAGCCTGTGTTTTCCCCATGACAAGAGGGCAGGAGGTGAGCGCGTGCTTGACGAACGGAAGCTGGCGGTGCTCCGCGCCATTGTCGAAGACTACGTGTCAACCAACGAACCGGTGGGCTCCAAGGCGCTGGCCGACCGCCACAATCTGAAGGTCTCCCCGGCCACGGTCAGGAACGACATGGCCGCGCTGGAGGAGGAGGGATACATCACTCAGCCGCACACCAGCGCGGGCCGGGTGCCGACGGACAAGGGCTACCGCCTGTTCGTCGACCGGCTCTCGCAGGTCAAGCCGCTGTCGGGCGCCGAGCGCCGGGCGATAGAGACGTTTCTGGCCGGCGCGGTCGACCTCGACGACGTGGTGACCCGCACGGTTCGCCTGCTGGCGCAGCTGACCAGGCAGGTGGCGGTGGTGCAATACCCGACGCTGACCCGTTCGACGGTGCGGCACGTCGAGCTCGTCCCGCTGAACGACCGGCGGGTCATGCTCGTGCTGATCACCAACACCGGCCGCGTCGAGCAGCGCGTGGTCGAGCTGCCCGAGGTGGTCGAGGAGGCGCGCATCGCGAATCTGCGCGCCGTGCTCAACTCCTGCCTCGACGGCTGCGGCCTGAGCAGCGTGCCCGACCTGGTGGCCGACCTGCCGGAGCGGTTGCCCGTCGAAGACCGGCCGGCCGTGGCGACGATCCTGTCGGTGCTGCTCGAGACCCTCGTGGAGCGGCACGACGAGAAGATCGTGTTCGCCGGGGCGGCCAACCTCGCAGGCGCCGACTTCTCCACCGGCCTCCGCGACGTGCTGGAGGCACTGGAAGAGCAGGTGGTGCTCATGCGGCTGCTCGGCGAGACCACCTCCGACACCCCCGCCGCGCTCACCGTGCGCATCGGCTCGGAAAACCCCTACCTGCGGGGCACATCCGTCGTCGCGACCGGATACGGTTCTGGCGACAACCAACTGGCCCGGCTCGGGGTGCTGGGACCGACGAGGATGGATTATCCAGTGACGATGGGCGCCGTGCGCGCGGTGGCACGCTACGTCAGCCAGATCCTGGCTGCATCATAAGAGGTCGATAAGTGGCAAACAGCGACTACTACGCCACCCTCGGGGTGCGCCCTGACGCCAGTCAGGACGAGATCAAGAAGGCCTACCGCCGGCTCGCCCGCGAGCTGCATCCCGACATGAACCCCGATCCTGAGACTCAGGAGCGGTTCAAGGAGATCACGCAGGCCTACGAGGTCCTGTCCGACCCGAGCAAGCGCCAGATGTACGACATGGGCGGCGACCCGTTCGGCGGCGCCGGAGCGGGCGCGGGCGGCGGAGCCGGTGGCTTCGGGGCGGGCTTCCCCTTCAGCGACATCATGGACGCCTTCTTCGGCACCGCGGCCGGCGCCAGGGGCCCCCGATCGCGCGCCCGCAGGGGCCGCAACGCGACCATCAGGGTCGATCTCGACCTGCGTGAGAGCGCGTTCGGCACCACCCGCGAGCTGGTCGTCGACACGGCCGTGATCTGCGAGGTCTGCCAGGGCGCCGGCGCGGCGGCCGGCACGCACCCCGACACGTGCGACATGTGCAACGGGCGCGGCGAGATCTCCCAGGTGACCCGCTCGTTCCTGGGGCAGGTCATGACCTCGCGGCCGTGCCCGCAGTGCGGCGGGTTCGGCAGCATCATCCGCAACCCCTGCCAGGAGTGCTCGGGCGACGGCCGGGTGCGCACCCGGCGTACGATCAAGGTCCGCATCCCCGCGGGCGTCGAGGACGGCACCCACATCCAGCTCGCCGGCGAGGGCGAGGTCGGCCCCGGCGGCGGCCCGCCCGGAGACCTGTTCCTCGAGATCGTCGAACGCCCCCACGACATCTTCGAGCGGCGCGGCGACGACCTCCACTGCACCGTGCAGATCCCCATGACGGCCGCCGCGCTGGGCACGGTGCTGACGGTGGAGACGCTCGACGGCGCCGAGGAGGTCGACGTCCGCCCCGGCACCCAGTCGGGCCAGGTCATCACGATGTACGGTCGCGGCGTGCAGCGGCTCAACGAGTCGGGCAGGGGCGACCTGCTGATCCACGTCAACGTCGAGACCCCGACCAAACTGGACGCGGCGCAGGAGGAACTGCTGCGCGAGCTGTCCAAGCAGCGCGGCGAGGAACGGCCTCCCGGCAAGTTCGCCCCCGGGCAGCAGAGCTTCTTCTCCCGCCTGCGCGACGCCTTCAACGGCAGGTGACGTGACCGTCCCCGTGTTCCTGTCGCGGGAGCTGGACGGCACGGAGCTGACGCTCGACGGCCCCGAGGGGCGCCACGCGGCTTCCGTCAGGCGCCTGCGGGCCGGCGAGCGGGTCGACCTGACCGACGGCGCCGGCTCCGTCGCCGAGTGCGTCGTGCGCGAGGTGCTGAAGGACGCGCTGAGGCTCGCCGTGATCGCCCGCCACACCGTCGAGCCGCCACGCAGGCGGCTGGTCGTCGTCCAGGGGCTGCCGAAGGGAGACAGGGGCGAACTGGCCGTCGAGATGATGACCGAGGCGGGCGTCGACGTGATCGTGCCGTGGTCGGCCGCGCGGAGCATCACGCAGTGGAAGGGCGACAAGGTCGCCAAGGCGCTGGGTCGCTGGCGGTCCACGGCTCGTGAGGCGGGCAAGCAGGCCCGCAGGTTCCATCTGCCCGAGGTCGCCGACCTCGCCTCCACCTCGCACGTCGAACGGCTGCTGTCGGAGGCGGCGCTGGGGCTGGTGCTGCACGAGGAGGCGGCCGAGCCGCTGTCGGGCGTGCACCTGCCGGCGGAGGGCGACATCGTGGTGGTCGTGGGCCCGGAGGGCGGCGTCTCCGCTGACGAACTCGACAGGTTCCGGGCGGCGAAGGCCGTGCCGGTGCTGCTGGGGCCGACGGTCCTGCGTACGTCCACGGCGGGCGTGGCGGCGGCGGCCGTGCTGATGGCGCGTACGGGGCGCTGGTGAGGCTCTGAGGCCCGTCAGGGGGCCGGTTGCGAGGCGTCCACGAGAGGGCTGTCGACGCCGGCGGGAGTCTCCTCGACGACGTCGCCGGGCGGGCACTCCTCCAGCGGGCACGCCGTGGGCTCCATGGACGTCTCCTCCGGCGTGGGAGAGGCGTGGGGGGTGCGCGTGGGGCAGCCGGCCGCCGTCTCGGCGGGTTCGGGGGGTTCGGCGGTCGTCGACGGGCACGTGGTGGGCGTGGGACTGGACGACGGCGACGGCGCCCTGGTGGAGTCGGCCTTCTTCGAGGTGCGCGGCGTCGGGGTCTTCGACTCAGGCGGGACGAAGATGACCTCGGAGCGCGAGGGGACGGGTTTCTTCGGCGGTGGAGGCTCGTGCGAGCGGGTGGTCGAGGAGTTGGACGGAACCTCGGAGGACTCGACACCGGCGGGCTGGACGGGGCTCTCCTCGGTGATCTGGGAGCGCAGCCCGGGAACCATCATCACGATCGTCCCCGCCACGAGAAGGGCACTGGCGGCGGCCGCCCCCGCACGCCACCAGAACAGGTTTCGAACGCCGCGCCGCTCGATGCGGGCACGGATGATCTCCAGTCCTTCCGGCGAGGGCACGACCGCGTCCGCCTCCGCACGGAGCGCACGACGCAGCGCGTCGCCGTACTCGTCGGGGGGCTGGGTCATGACATCTTCTCCAGAACGGATCGCAACGCGGCCATGCCACGAGCGGTGTGGCTCTTGACCGCCCCCTTGCTGATGCCCATGGCGTGGGCGATCTCAGCTTCGGACAGATCACCGTAATAGCGTAGGACCAGTGCCTCTCTCTGTCGGGTCGGCAGGGCTCGTAACGCCTCGATGACGGCGGAGCGTTCCAGCTCGCCGATCGCGCCGTTCTCGGCGCTCGGGGCGTCAGGCAGGCCCTTGGGAGCGTACTTCTCGACGACCGCTCGGTGACGCAGCACGGAACGGGACCGGTTGACGACGGATTGACGCAGGTAGGCGAGTGCTTTGTCGGGGTCACGCAGCCTACGCCATGCACCATGGATGGCGACGAACGCATCCTGCACGACTTCCTCAGCGGTTGCCATGTCGCGTACCAGCAACACGGCCAGACGCACCAACGACCGGAAGTGCGCGCTGTAGAGCGCGGTAACGGCCATGTCGGCATCCCACCCGACCTGCACCGCCCCCATCGACCTGTCGGCCAGAAGGGTTTCGGTGGTCACATCAGTGGGACGCGCGGCCTTCCCAGAGGGTTTACGCTCTTCCGGTTCTTGAGGTTTCCCCGGTTCCTTAGGGTGCATTACCCAGTCGTGTTCCTCGCCAGGTGGCGCTCGCCCGACCCTGAATCGTGTTCTTTTTTGCTGAAGTGTCGCACACTCACCCTAACCGCGTGGATCTTTCTGCGCACGACACAGCTGATTACCGATTCGCAACGGACTCCCTGACGGCATGCTGTCGATAGGGTACCGGTGTGAACGACTGCCTCTTCTGCAAAATCGTGGCCAAGGAAGTGCCGGCCGAGATCGTCTACGAGACCGGCAGGACACTGGCGTTCCGCGACACCAACCCGCAGGCCCCCACCCACGTGCTGGTCATCCCGAAGGGGCACTACTCCGACGCGGCGGCGCTGGCCGACGCCGACGACGGGCTGACCGACGAGGTGCTCAAGGCGGCCCACGCCGTGGCCGTCATGGAAAGGGTGTCCGAGGAGGGCTACCGGGTGGTGTTCAACACCGGGGCCGGCGCCGGGCAGACCGTCTTCCATGTGCACGCCCACGTGCTGGGCGGGCGCGCGCTGACGTGGCCACCGGGATAGCCGGGACCTCTGAGGCCCAACCCGGCGATATTGACGCGAGCAATCGGCGTCGTCCCGGATACGATGGGCTCAGAAGACACCGAAAGAGACCGGGAGGCATCAGGCCGCTGGCCTGCCCATGTCCGAACTACACGAATCCCGACGCACGGCACCTCCCTCGCGCACACAAGCCAAGGTGCTGATTCCGGACGAATACCCGATGGTCAGCCTCCTCGGCTCCCGTGACGAGCTGCTCCGCGTCATCGAGGGTGCCTTCAAGGCCGACATCCACGTACGCGGCAACGAGATCACCGTCACGGGCTCGCCCGACGAGAGCGGCACCGTGGTGCGCCTCTTCGAGGAGCTCGTCGAGGTGCTGCGCAGCGGCGGCGAGCTCACGCCCGACGCGGTCGAGCGCAGCATCGCCATGCTCCGCATGACCTCCGACCGCCCCGCCGAGGTGCTCTCCCTCGACATCCTCTCCTCCCGTGGCCGCACGATCAGGCCGAAGACGGTCAACCAGAAGCGCTACGTCGACGCGATCGACAAGCACACCGTCGTCTTCGGCATCGGCCCCGCGGGCACGGGCAAGACCTACCTCGCGATGGCCAAGGCCGTGCGGGCGCTGCAGGAGAAGCGGGTCAACCGGATCATCCTGACCCGGCCCGCGGTCGAGGCGGGCGAACGGCTCGGCTTCCTGCCCGGCACCCTCTACGAGAAGATCGACCCCTACCTGCGGCCGCTCTACGACGCGCTGCACGACATGGTCGACCCCGACTCGATCCCCAAGCTGATGGCCGCGGGCACGATCGAGGTCGCACCCCTCGCGTACATGCGTGGCCGTTGCATGCCGCTCGGCACGGGCGTGCTCACTCCGGAAGGGTTCCGCTCCATCGGTGAGTTGGAGGTCGGTGACCTGGTCATCGGGTCGAATGGCGAACCGACGCCCGTGATCGGGGTGTACCCGCAAGGCGAGAAGAAGATCTATAGGATCTTCAGCCAGGACGGTGCCTCGGTGCTCGCCTCCGATGACCACCTTTGGACGGTCCGCACTCGTGATGACGGCAATCGCGGGAAGCCATGGCGGGTGCTGCAGACCAAGGAGCTGATCGGCGACCTGCGAACGGCGCACTACCGCAAGTGGGAGTTGCCGCTGCTGAGCGCACCAGTTCGCTTCCCCGAGCAGCCGGTTCCCTTGAACCCCTACGCGCTGGGCCTGCTCTTGGGCGACGGAAGCATCACAGGGATAGGCACACCAGCCTTCGCCACGAATGATCAGGAGCTGGTCGATGCGCTGAGGAGCGCATTGCCCGGGGTGAAGGTGAGACGGCGAGGTGGGCCGAACTATGTTCTCAACCGTGTGCTGCAACCCGGGGATAGCGGTAGGGTCACGCATCCCATCAAGTCAGCCGTCCGCGAGCTGGGACTGATGGGTTGTAAATCGCCGACGAAGTTCGTGCCCGATGTCTACCTCTACAACACAGCGGAGGTCAGGCTCGCGGTGCTGCAAGGACTGCTCGATTCGGACGGTGGCCCGGTCGTGCAGCATGAGCGCAGCGCCAGAATCCAGTACACGACTGTCTCACCTCGACTGCGTGACCATGTGGTCTTCCTGGTGCAGTCATTGGGTGGTGTGGCGTACTGGCGCGCCCGTTTGTCGAGTGAGCTGAAGCCGGGGCTAGTGAAGGGGAAGCCGGTCCGTCATCGCCATGATGCTTACGTTCTGGACATCCGGCTTCCGCAGGGCATCGAGCCCTTCCGGTTGTCACGGAAGGCGGACATCTACAAGGCGCATGGTGGCGGTCGCCCCATGCGCTACGTCGACCGCATCGAGCCGCGCGGCACGGCGGAATGCGTGTGCATCCAGGTGGCTGCAGAAGATTCGCTCTATGTCACCGAGGACTTCCTGCTGACGCACAACACCCTCAACGACGCGTTCATCATCCTCGACGAGGCCCAGAACTCCTCGGCCGAGCAGATGAAGATGTTCCTCACCCGGCTGGGGTTCAACTCCAAGATCGTGGTGACGGGCGACGTGACGCAGGTCGACCTGCCCGCGGGCACGGTGAGCGGGCTGAGGGTGGTCCAGGAGATCCTCGACGGCATCCCCGACATCCACTTCTCCCGGCTGAGCAGCTCCGACGTCGTACGCCACAAGCTGGTCAGCGACATCGTCGACGCCTACGGGCGCTACGACGCGACCCGGGCGGCCCAGGAGCTCAAGCCCGTTCAGCAGCGGGGAAAGCGGCGGGTGAGCGACCGTGAGCATTGAGCTGAACAACGAGTCCGGCGTCGGGGTCGACGAGGAGTCGCTTGCGGCCCTGGCCGCCCACGTGCTCAGCGAGATGGACATCAATCCGCTCGCCGAGCTGTCCATCGTGATGGTCGACGAAGACGCCATGACGCAGTTGCACGAGAAGTGGATGGGTGAGCCGGGCCCGACCGACGTGCTGGCCTTCCCGATGGACGAGCTGCGTCCCGGCGGCGCGCGCGGTGAGTCCGACGGCGCCGCCGATCCGGCGCTTCTGGGCGACGTCGTGCTGTGCCCGCACGTCGCCGCCAGGCAGGCGGCGGAGGCGGGCCATGGCGCGGCCGACGAGCTGGAGCTGCTGTGCACCCACGGCATCCTCCATCTGCTCGGTTACGACCACGCCGAGCCCGAGGAGCACAAGGAGATGTTCGGCTTGCAGGCCCGGCTCCTCGAGTCGTGGCAGGAGGTGCGCAACTCGCGGTGAACGCCTGGTTGTTGCTGGTCATCGCGCTCGTGATCATCGGTGGCCTGATCGCCAGTGCGGAAACGGCACTGACGCGCATCTCCAGGGTGCGCGCCGAGGAATACGCGCGTGAGAGCCGGCGGGGGGCGGCGCGGTTGCAGGCCATCGTCACCGACCCGCCGCGCTACCTCAATCTGCTGCTTCTGCTCAGGCTGAGCTGCGAGCTGGTCGCGACGGTCATCGCCACCCTGCTGTTCATCGACCTCATGCACGACCAGGGCTGGGCCTACGTCTGGGCCGCCGTCGTGATGATCGTGATCAGCTATGTGGTGGTCGGGGTGATGCCGCGTACGCTGGGCCGCCAGCACGCGGAGCCGGTCGCGCTGGCCAGCGCTCCGATCGTGTACGGCCTGACCCGCATCTTCGGCCCGCTGCCCAAGTTGCTCATCCTGCTCGGCAACGCGCTGACCCCTGGCAAGGGGTTCCGTGACGGCCCGTTCACCTCGGAGGCGGAGCTGCGTGACCTGGTCGATCTGGCCGAGGAGCGCAGGGTGATCGAGCCCGACGAGCGCGAGATGATCCATTCGGTGTTCGAGCTGGGCGACACGCTGGTGCGTGAGGTCATGGTGCCACGCACCGACATGGTCTACATCGAGCGCGGCAAGACGATCAGTCAGGCGCTGTCGCTGGCGCTGCGCAGCGGTTTCTCCCGCATCCCGGTGGTGGGGGAGAACGAGGACGACGTCGTCGGCATCGCCTATCTGAAGGACATCGCCCGCAAGATTCACGAGTCGGGCGGGAACGGCGGCGACACCGTCGAGTCGATCATGCGTCCGGCGGCGTACGTGCCCGAGAGCAAGCCCATCGACCAGCTCATGCGGGAGATGCAGGCCAGGCAGATCCACATCGCCATCGTCATCGACGAGTACGGCGGCACGGCGGGCCTGGTCACGATCGAGGACGTCCTGGAGGAGATCGTCGGCGAGATCACCGACGAATATGACCAGGAGACGCCGCGTGTCGAGCCGATGCCTGACGGCGGCATGCGGGTGACCGCGCGCATGCCGGTGGACGAGCTAGGCGAGCTGTTCGATACGGAGATCGAGGTCGACGATGTGGAGACCGTGGGCGGCTTGCTGGCCCACGCGCTCGGGCGGGTGCCGATCGCCGGCTCGCATGCTGAGGTGGCGGGCCTCTCGCTGACCGCCGAGAGCCTCGCGGGCCGCCGCAACCGCATCAGCACGGTGGTGGTGCGCCGGGTGGCGCCTTCCGAGGACGAAGCCGTTCCTGCTGCCGCTGAGCAGGAATGATCCGCGAGCGGGACATCTGCGGATGGTTGCCGCAAGCGTTCTACAAGTGGTCTGCAAGCCTGGCACGGCATTCTTCTCACCAGGACATCCAGTGCGGTGGGTGTCAGGGAGCGCCAGGAGCCGGATGGGGTTCGCGGCATACTGGCGCTCCGGGGGGCGACGGCGTCACGGCCTGCTAGGGGGTCGGGACGCCGGTCGGCGCAAGGGTGTTCTCGTCCAGAAAACCGGATGAGAACACCCTTTTTGCGTGTTGGTGGGAGCTTTGGTGGATTGCCGCTTTCGTCGCCTGGGGACGCTGCGACCAGGGGGAATCATGAGGCGCGAACCATGGATCATCGGCTGCGGGCTGCTGGCCTGCGTGGTGGCCGGATGCGGCGGCGGGACGGCGGGCAGCCGCCTTGATCCGGGGGCCATGGCCGAGCTGCGCGAGGTGCTCAGCGAGGAGCCCCGGCTGCCCGACGGGTTCACGCCCAGGCCGGGGGAGGCGTGGCGGATCCCGTTCGACAAGGCGGGCAAGCACTGCCGTACGATGCTCCGCCCCGCCGAGGGGCGAGCCCCGCGGCAGGCGCTGACCGCCCAGGCGGCCGTCAGTTACACCGGCGACAACCTGGGAGAGCAGGCCGGGGTCGCGCTGGCCAGGTACACCGGCGGCGGGGCCGCCGACCACCTCGACGACCTGGCCGACGCGCTGGAGTCGTGCCGGCGCGTCAGGTCCCCTTCCGGCACGGACCTGCGCTCGCACGAACTGCCCATCGAGGACGTGGGGGACGAGGTCGTGGGCGCGCGGCTGAGCGGCCGGCTGAACGGTTACCCGTACGCGATGGACGTGGTGTTGTCGCGGGCCGGCGACACGCTCGTGTCGGTGGTGCACACCGGCATGGAGTACGTGGACGCCGGCCGTACGCGGGCGATGGTCGACGCGGCCATCACCATGGCGGAGGATCGCTGACGCCGCCGTGCCTGCCGCTCGGAGGAGTCGTTAGCCTGTTGCCGTGACTCTCGACCCGGAAGACAGCAAGATCATCACGCTGGCCAGGTCCGCCAGGGCCCGTAACGGCAGCGCCGAAGGGGCCGCCGTGCGTGACGAGACCGGCCGCACGTACGCGGCGACGAACGTGGCGCTTGAGGCGCTGACGTTGTCGGCGGTGCAGGTGGCCGTGGCCATGGCGATCTCCAGCGGGGCCCGGTCGCTGGAGGCGGCCGCGCTGGTGAGCGAGGGCGGGCCGAGCGCCGCCGACGAGGCGGTGGCCGCGGAGCTGGGCGTCAAGGCGCTGCTCGTGGCCGGCCCCGACGGCACGGTGCGAGGCTGACATGCCGATGTCGCCCTTTCTGGCGCGACTGCGGGAGAAGGTCGGCACCGATCTGCTGATGCTGCCGTCGGCCGCGGGCTTCGTGTTCGACGACGCGGGCAGGCTCCTGGTGGCCCTGCACGGCGACGGGAAGCTCTGGGCGGCGCCGGGCGGCGGCATCGACCCCGACGAGCGGCCGGCGGACGCCGTGGTCAGGGAGCTGCGCGAGGAACTCGGCCTCGAGGTCGAGGCGCGGGGCCTGATCGGCGTGTACGGCGGCCCCGAGTTCCGCACCGTCTACCCCAACGGCCACCAGGTCGGCTACGTCATCGCGGCGTACGCCTGCGCCGTCGTCGCCGGGCGGCCAGAACCCGACGGCGTGGAGATCAACGACTACCGCTGGGTGACCGAACAGGAGCTCGCCACGCTGAAGACGACCCCGTGGACCCCGCTCGTGGCGCCGCAGGCGTTCGCCTGGTGGCGTGAACACGTCCGCCGATAGGCCAGAATGCACACTGTGACTTCGCCAGACATCCATCGCGCCGGATTCGCCTGCTTCGTGGGAAGGCCGAACGTCGGCAAGTCCACCCTGATGAACGCCCTCGTCGGCAGCAAGGTGGCCATCACCTCGTCCAAGCCGCAGACCACCAGGCGCGTCATCAGGGGCATCGTGCACCGCCCCGACGCCCAGCTCGTCATCGTCGACACGCCGGGGCTGCACCGCCCGCGCACGCTGCTCGGCGAGCGGCTCGACAGCCTGGTGTTGTCCACGCTGACCGAGGTCGACGCGATCGGCTTCTGCGTGCCGGCCAACGAGCCGATCGGCAAGGGCGACCGGTTCATCGCCGACAAACTGGCGGCGGTGAAGAAGACCCCGGTCATCGCGGTCGTGACCAAGTGCGACCTGGCGAGCAAGGAGCAGATCGCCGAGCAGTTGCTGGCGGTGTCGCAGGTGGGGGAGTTCGCCGACATCGTGCCCGTGTCGGCGCAGGCGGGTGAGCAGCTCGACGTGCTGGCCGGCGTGCTGATCGGGCACATGCCCGAGTCGCCGCCGCTCTATGAGGACGGCCGGCTCACCGACGAGCCCGAGCAGATCCTCGTCGGAGAGCTCATCAGGGAGGCGGCGCTGGAGGGCGTGCGTGACGAACTGCCCCATTCGATCGCCGTCGTCGTCGACGAGATGATGCCCAGGGACGGCCGCGACGACCTGCTCGACATCTACGCGCACCTGTTCGTGGAGCGGCCGTCCCAGAAGGCGATCGTCATCGGGCACAAGGGGGAGCGGCTGCGCGAGGTCGGCACGAAGGCCCGCAAGCAGATCGAGGGGCTGCTTGGCACCCGCGTCTTCCTCGACCTGCGCATCAGCGTGGCCAAGGACTGGCAGCGCGACCCGAAACAGCTGCGCCGCCTCGGCTTCTACGACTGAGCCCGCACGACCCGCCGGCCCATCCGTCAGGGCGCCCGGCACCGGCCCGCCCGACCTCCATGGCCCGGCCCTCGCCCGCTGGTGGCCCGGCCCGTGACCCCACCGCCCGTCCCGCCGGTCAGTTCGGCGGGGGTGACGGCGGGCGGGCGGCGGCGAGGGCCGGCTCGAGCAGGCCGGTGACGTCGTCGCGGGCCGCCAGCCCGCGGACCTGCCGGGCGAGCGCCGCGACGGCCTCCGGCGGGAGCACGCGCGAGGCGTTCAGCCGGTACTTCTCCTCCAGCTCGTCCATGCTCAGCGGATGTTCGGGCCCGCCCCGCGAGCTGTGCACGCGATGCTCCAGCCGCCGCCCGTCCTTGGTACGGACGCGCAGCACGGCCGAGAACGCCAGCGGGAACTCCTCCGTGCACACCTCGTCGGCCACCACCCGCACCCGGGCGGCCAGGGCGAGCCGCTGCTCGTCGCGGAAGGCGGCCTCGGTGAAGTCGTCGAGGTGCAGCCCGAGCCCGCCCCCGCCGGCCAGCGCGCTGGCCACGGTGTACGGCCCCGAGAACTTGGCATGGTACGGAGTCCGGGGCCGCACCTTCTCCTCGTACGGCTCGCCGATCGTGCGCAGCGGCGCGGCCGCCACCCCCAGCTCGGCCTCCACCACGTCCTCGGCCCGCAGCCCCTGCGCCCGCAGCGCGAGCGCGGCGTCGATGCCGGGATGGGTGAAATGGTTGGACGGGTACGGCTTGTAGACCGTACGCAGCAGTTCCCACCGATCGCCGAGCCCGTCGGTGATCGCTGCCGCGTCGTAGCGCCCGTCCAGGAACGCCTGGAAGAAGCCGAAACGCCCCTCGAAGACCGTCGGCGGCCCGGTCACCCCCTCCGCGGCCATCATGGCGGCGACGACGCCCGCGTGGGCCGCCCAGCCGCAGTGGACGCGCTTGACGGTGCCGCCGGTGCGGTTGGCCTCGATGACCCCGGCACCCATGCTCGCGGCGATGCCCATGGCCGCCGCGACGCCGCCGGCGTCGAGGTCCATGAGCAGGGCCGACGCGGCGGCGGCGCCGACGGTCCCGCAGATGGACGTGGCGTGCCAGCCCTTCTCGAAGAACAGCGAGTTGCGCAGCTCGGGCAGGTAGGAGGCCATGCCGAGCCGGTTGGTGATCTCGTTGCCCACGGCGATGGCCTGGCACAGCGCCGCCCCGGGCACGCCGGCGGACTCCGCGACCGCCAGCGCGGCGGGGACGACGGAGGCGGACGGGTGCAGCACCGAGGGCAGGTGGGTGTCGTCGAAGTCGAGCGCGTGCGCGAGCGTGCCGTTGACCAGGGCGGCCGACGGCGCGGGCAGTGCGAGCGGATGGCCGAGCACGGACGACTCGCCGGCTCCGCCCCACCGGCCGGCCAGCCGCCGCACCGCCTCGTGCGGCTCGTCGTGGCCGGTCAGCTCCAGGGCGGCCAGGCCGTTGCCGAACATGTCGAGCACCCGGCCCGTGACGTCGTCCATGACGGGCGCGGGCAGCCCGGTGCGGGCGTCCGCGGCGAACTCGGCGAGAGCGGAGACGATGGTCGTCCCGGCCTGACCGGTCATGACGCGATCACCGCCAGCGGCCGTACGGGGGCGCCGGTGGCGCCGACCACGTGCAGCGGGTTGATCACCAGCAGGAACTCGGCCGCGCCCAGCTCGCGCAGCCGGGTCAGCCGCATGGTCTCCACGATGTTCACCCCGGCTTCCACCAGGAGGATGCGGTGCACCGGCAGCGTGGCGTGGCCGCGACCGGCCGCGATGTGCTCGAACGCGATCGTCTCGCCTCCGGCCACCGAAACGCCCTGCTCGACCAGCCAGCGGGCCGCGTCGGCGCCGGGCCCCGGCGCGCCGCCCTCCTCGCCGGTGAACCGCGACGGACGGTCCCATTCGAGCGACCAGCCGGTGCCGATCAGCACCGCGTCGCCGGGCCGGATGGCCACGCCCGTCCTTTTCAGCGCCGCCTCCAGGTCGTCGCGCGTCACCTCGTATCCGGGCGGCAGCACGTCCACGCCGTGCACGGCGGTCACGTCGAGCAGCACGCCGCGCCCCACGTACGGGGGGAAGGTCTCGATGCCCAGCCGGGACAGCCCCTTGTGCGACTGGATGCCCGCGACCTCGACCCCGCCGTACGCGTGCCCGTCGTGGGAGACGTGGCCGAGCGCGTCGACGTGGGTGCCCACGTGCCCGCCGGTCACGATCAGCTCGTTGGCGGCCGATCCGCCGTCCTCGCGGACCATGTCGCCGTGGCGGCGTTCGATGACCATCCGGAACTTCGGATGGTTCGGCGACTGGGGCATGCCCGTCCGCATGGGCTGGGCGAGGTCCACGATCTCGGCGCCGCCGAGCTGCTGCCAGAGCGTCGTCCCTGTCATCACATGACTCCCTTGTCCCGCAGGACGATCTGCTCTGCCTCCATGATGCGGCCTCCTCAGGTGGCTGGGTGCGTCCGGACAGGACTTCACAACATATTGAAACAGCGTTACTGTGAGCGGAACATCCCTGCTGCGAGAGCATACCTGGAGCGTCCCGCGATGATCTAACTGGTCTACCGGATGAAACTGGTCCGCGGGCACGCCAGGACCTGGCCACCCTCAAGGCCGACGAGGCATGGGAGTCGCGCCGCGTCAGCCAGGACGACTGGTGGGAGTTCCTCGACACCCGACTTGTTGCTGATCTTCCTGCGCGCGTCTCGTTTCGGCGTCAAAGATAGGTGAGCCGATCCCGACCGTTTTGCAGGAGGAACGATGCCGACGAAGAGCTCAGGTGCCGCGAGCGGCGAGGCGCCCGCGCGCGAGAGCACCGGGCAGGCCATCGCCACGGTGGAGCGCGCCGCCGACGTGCTGATGCACTTCGCCGAGACCCCCTCGAACACGCTCGGGGTGACCGAGATCGCCGAGGCGCTCGGCATGTCCAAGGCCGCCGTGCACCGCATCCTCGCCTCGCTGCGCGTACGCGGGCTCATCGAGCTCGACCCGGCGACCCGGCGCTACTCGCTGGGAGTCGGCGCGATGCGCCTGGGCCTGGCCTACCTCGATCGGATCGACGTGCGCCGCATCGCCGAGCCGGAGCTCGTCGCGCTGTCGCGGCGCACCGACGAGACCGCCACGCTGTCCGTACGCACCGGGCGCCACCGCATCTATGTCGACCAGGTGACCCCGGCCCGTGAGGTCATCATGAGCGTCAGCCTGGGCGTCGCCTACCCGCTGCACGCCGGCGGCTCGTCGAAGGCGTTCCTCGCGTTCCTGACGGACGAGGAGATCGAGGACTACCTGTCGCGCGGCCCGCTCGAGCCGCTGACCGGCAACACGATCGTGGACAAGGCCAAGCTCCGCAGGGAGCTGGCGGCGATCCGCGCGGCGGGTTACGCCCAGTCCTTCTCCGAGCGCATGTCGGGCGCGGCCTCCGTCGCCGCCCCCGTCCTCGACCACCACGGCAGGCCGCTGGCCGTCGTCAGCGTCAGCGGCCCGGCCGAGCGCTTCCGCGAGGAAGTGGCCTACTGCGCCGAGGTGCTGCTCGAATCAACCGCACGACTGTCCGCCCAGATGGGCTGGACCGCACCCGAAAGGAGGTGACGGCCGGCGCCCCGCGGCCGGCCGTCCCCTATGCCTCGATACGACCTGCTCGTCAAGGGCGGCACCGTTGTCCTTCCCTACCACGGCGAGATCCGCGCCGACCTGGCGGTCTCCGAGGGGAAGGTGGCCGCGCTGGCCGACGACATCCCGACGTCCGAGGTGGTCGACGCCCGGGGGCGCGTGGTGCTGCCCGGCGCCGTGGACGCCCACTTCCACCTCGGCATCTACCGTGACCTGGCGCTCGACGCGTAAGAGGAGACCCGCTCGTCGGATCGTGCGCGACGACCGCGGCGCGGAAGGTGTCGCGCACGATCACCGGGGCCGTCAGCCGCGGCGCACCAGGGCCACGACGGCCAGCAGGATCACCGCGACGGCCGACGCCAGCGCCGCGAACCAGCCGAACCTGATCACCGGCTCGATCGACAGCAGGTCGCCGAGGTCGACCGAGACCCGATCGCGCAGGCCACGGTCGCCGGTCATGAAGGACACCAGCAGGAGCACCGCCGCCACTCCGGGAACGGTGGCCAGCGCGGCCAGCCGCGGGCGCCCGAGCACCCCGGCGAACCCGCACGCCAGCGCCGCCAGCCCGGCCACCAGGGTGTAGACCCCGGCCACCGCGTCGACGCCGCGGACGTCGTCGGCGATCGCACCGCCGATGAGCTCGCTGCGCGCCTCCACCCCTGCCCACGGCAGGACCGCGCAGGACACCAGCAGGGCGCCCGCGATCACGACACCCAGCGGGGCGCCGCGGCGGGCGCGCGGCCTGGTGCGCGTGGGCTGCGGAAAATCGGCCACACGATCAGAGTAAGCCGCACCCGGCCCCGCCACCACCGCCAACAGCGGAACCCGTTACCTTACGCAACGCTCCCCTCACCGCCCCACCCCTTACC
>NZ_SMLD01000194.1:0-16344 GCF_004352805.1 Nonomuraea mesophila | reverse complement strand
GCGGTGAGGAGGCGGGCGGGTCGCGTGGCGAGGAGGAAGCCAAGATTGCGACCGCCCCCGGTGACGGCGTGCCGTCGAGGGGCGGTCCCCGGGCTGCCGCGGGTGAGCCGGGACGCGAGCCCCGGCGCATGACCGTGGCCAGGGTCGCGGCGGCCGTGGCCGGCGGGCTGGCGTTGTTCGCCGCCTTCCCGCCGCTCGACTGGTGGTGGTGCGCCCCCCTGGGCATCGCGCTGATCGTCGCCTCTCTCCACGGCACCCGCCCCAGGCGGGCGGCCTGGCTCGGCTACGTCGGCGCCGCGGCGTTCCTGTTCCCCGGCGTGGCGTGGGTGCGCACGATCGGCGACGACGTCTGGCTCATGCTCGTCGGCGCGGAGAGCCTCTTCTACGCCGCCATGGCCGCCGCGGCCGCGCTCGTGTTCCGCCTGCCCGGCTGGCCGGTGTGGTTCGGCGGCCTGTGGGTGGCCATGGAGTGGCTGCGCGGCCTGGTGCCCTTCGGCGGGTTCCCGTGGGCGCGGGCGGCCTTCAGCCAGGGCGAGTCGCTGTTCACCGTCTACGCGGCCCTGGGCGGCGCGCCGCTGGTGTCGTTCGCCGTCGTGTTGTGCGGCGCTCTGCTGGCCCAGGCGTTCCTGTCGCACGGGCGCGCGCTGCACGGGCGCGCGCTCCGGCACAGGGCGGCTCCGGTGGCGCTGGCCCTGGCCGTGCCCGTGCTGAGCCTGGCCGTGCCGCGGCCGGGCGATGAGGGCCGTACGGTCAACGTCGGCATCGTGCAGGGCAACGTTCCCGGCCGGGGCATGAACGTGCTCGGCGACGAGCCCGCCGTCGTCCTGCGCAACCACGCCAACGAGACCAAGCGCCTGGCCCAGGCCGTACGCGAGGGCAGGCTCCCCAAGCCCGACCTGGTCGTCCTGCCGGAGAACTCCACCGACATCGACCCCTACCGCGACCGGTTCGCCCGGGAGACCATCCACGACTCCGTGCGGGACGTCGGGGTGCCCACGCTCGTCGGCGCGGTCGTGGCGATCGGCGACGAGCACCGCGCCACCCGCAGCCTCGTGTGGGACCCGGTGACCGGGGCGGGCGACTACTACGACAAGCAGCATCTGGTGCCGTTCGGGGAGTTCACGCCGCTGAAGGAGATCGTGCTGGCCCTGTGGGAGCGGGCCGGGCTGGTGGGCCGGCAGTCGGTGCCGGGCGACGAGCCGGGCGATCTGAAGATGGGGCCGGTGACGATCGGCGCGGTCAACTGTTACGAGGTGGCCTACGACGGCACCGTGCGCGAGACCGTGCGCGCCGGGGGCACGCCGCTGGTGGTGCAGACCAACAACGCCAGCTACGCGCTGTCCAACCTTCCGCCTCAGCAACTGGCGATGTCGAAGCTGCGCGCGGTGGAGCACAACAGGGCCGTCGTGACCGCGGCCACGACAGGGATCTCCGCGTTTGTCATGCCTGACGGTAAAGTCTCCTGGCAAACCCGCGAACTGGTCGCGGACATGAACGTGGTCAAGGTGCCCGTGCGCACTGAGAAAACGCTTGCAACCAGGGTGGGGGCGTTTCCTGAGTGGGCATTGATGGTGATGGGAGCGGCGGCGGCCGGAGTCGCCGCGTGGCGTGGCAGGCGGCGAGCAGACCGGATGAGGAACGACTGACATGGAGACTCTCGGCCGGGTGCTCGTCATCGTGCCGACCTACAACGAGCGCGACAACCTTCCCGTGATCGTGGAGCGGCTGCGGTCCGCGGTGCCGGCGGCCCACGTGCTCGTGGCCGACGACAACAGCCCTGACGGCACGGGCGAGGTCGCCGACGGGCTGGCGGCGGGCGACGACCACGTGCACGTCCTGCACCGGCCAGGCAAGCAGGGGCTCGGCGCGGCGTACATCGCGGGGTTCCGCTGGGGGCTGGACGAAGGTTACGACGTGCTGGTCGAGATGGACGCCGACGGCTCGCACCAGCCCGAGGAACTGCCCAAGCTGCTGGAGGCGCTGGCCGACGGCGCCGACCTGGCGATCGGCTCGCGGTACGTGCCCGGCGGCAAGGTGGTCAACTGGCCGCACCGGCGCGAGCTGCTGTCCAAGGGCGCCAACATCTACACGCGGGTCATGCTGGGCCTGCCCGTGCGCGACGCGACCGCCGGGTTCCGCGCCTACCGTTCGGCCACGCTGGACAAGGTGGGGCTGGCGGGGGTGGAGTCGCAGGGCTACTGCTTCCAGGTCGATCTGACGCTGCGTACGTCGCGGCACGGGCTGCGGGTGGTCGAGGTGCCGATCACGTTCGTGGAACGTACGGTCGGCAAGAGCAAGATGAGCGGCAAGGTCATGTCCGAGGCGTTGTGGCGGATCGGGATGTGGGGTGTCACCGGCCTGCCGGGGCGCCTGCGCGGCAGGCGCGGCCGGGGCTGAGCCGGCCTCGGGCCTCAGGAACGCCGGACCCGGCGGGAACCGCCGGCGTGCGCGGTGCGGCAGGGCCGTACGACCGCCTGGATGGGGTTGTTCGTCCGTGGATCTGCCGCCGGGCGGAACGGTTCGGGGGCTTCGGGCGTTGTTCCTGCTGTACGCGCGTGTGGAAACGAGGAAACGATGCGGCTGCTGCTCTTCCTGGCCTTCCTGCTCTTCCCCGTCCTGGAGATCTGGCTGATGTTCCAGGTCGGGGCCGCGATCGGCGGGCCGGCGACCGTGACCGTCCTCATCGCCGGCAGCCTGCTGGGCGCCTGGCTGATGCGTCGCGAGGGGCGCAGGGCGTGGCGGGTCCTTCAGGAGTCGGTGCAGACCGGGCGCATGCCCGAGCGTGAACTGGCCGACAGCGGCCTGATTCTGGTGGGCGGCGGGCTGCTGCTGGTGCCGGGTTTCGTCACCGACGTGCTCGGCCTGGCGTGCGTGCTGCCGGTCACCCGGCCGCTGGTGCGCCGGGTGAGCTCGTCGTTCTTCGAGCGCAGGGTCAAGCGCATGGCCGCGGCGTCCCCGTACGCCGGCATGTTCCCGCCGGACGGCGGGTTTCCCGGCGCGGCTCCGTCCGATGAGGGCGCGCCGCGCGGAGCACGGGTGGTGCACGGCGAGGTGATCCGCGAGGACCGCGACGCCTGACGGCTTCGCCGCGCGAGAAAGACCCCCGGGTGGTGCCCGGGGGTTTCACCGTGAGAGGGGATCAGGCGCTCTTACGACGCTGAGCTCGCAACACGGCGAGCCGTTCGTTGAGCACCTCCTCAAGATCCTCGATGGACCGCCGCTCCAGGAGCATGTCCCAGTGTGTCCGCGGCGGCTTGGTCTTCTTCGATTCCGGCTGCTCGCCGTCCACGCGGACGGCGGTCGCGCCGCACATGCGGCACTCCCACGTCGCGGGGATTTCAGCCTCGGCGGCAAGCGGAACCTCGAAGCAATGCCCCTTAGGACAGGTGTAGGACACCTCCTGGCGTGGGGCCAGATCCGTGTTACGGTCGTTCTCGTAGCTGGTTGCCCCGAGCCGGGTGCCACGAAGCGCGCGCTCGCCCATGTTTAAATGCCTCCTACAGGGCCCCCATGCGTGGGGGGTCTGTCTCCCACGGTGTCTAACGCTTGGTACCGTGATGGGATTCCCACCTGCGGGGTGATCCAATCGCGCTTGGGGCCTCGGTTCTTCCCATGGGGTCCGCCGGCGGGGCTCCTGGCAGCGGGTTCGGGGGCTCAGGGCCAGCTCAGGGCGCAGACCGCGGAGTTTCGGCCGATCGTTTCTGGTCGTGGCGGTTTCCGCGACCACCGCCGCGCTCACGCTTCCGGACCGGTTACCTCCTGCCTCTTCGGGTCACCAGCGGCACCAGTGTCCTGTCGCCCAGCCGGGTCATCGCCGCCAGCGGCCTGACGGCGGCGCCCACCAGCAGGGCCAGCCCCGGCCTGCCGGACGCGCGGGCCATGCCGGGGCCCAGCGCGGCCATCAGCGCGGTCAGCGCGGGCAGCGGCCGGACGTACAAGGTGATGTCCTTGACCAGCCCTTCGTCGTCCACCTCGACAACGGCGGCCTCGTGCACCTCGAGGTCCCTCAGGCGGGCGGTCGCGGTCAGCACGCGGGTCCGGTCGTCGCCGACGTCGCTGTGGTAACGCATGCCGGACAGGACGCTCATCACGACGGAGAACAGCTCGCCCACCTGGTCCCTGCCCTGGAAGGTGGCTGTGGCGCTGAGCGGTGAGTGCAGGACCACGTCGTCGGCGAGCGTGGTCATCAGGGCGTCGAGGTCGTGTTCCTCGCCCGCCCGGCGGTAGGCCGCCGCTGGTGAGTCCTGAATGTGAACCGTCATGGGTTCACTTTAGCAACCCACTATCGTGGGTCCATGAACAGGTTCGGTGAGATGCACTGCTCCATCGCCCAGGCCGTCGGGGTGGTCGGCGAGCCGTGGACGCCGCTGATTCTGCGCGACCTGTTCCTCGGGCTGTGCAGGTTCGACGATCTGGCCGCGGACCTGGGCATCTCCCGCAACCTCCTGGCCGGCCGCCTGGAGCGCCTGGTGGCGGCGGGGGTGGTGGAGAAGCGGCCGTACCAGGAACGGCCGGTGCGTCACGAGTACGTCCTGACGGAGGCCGGCCGTGACATCGTGCCCGCCCTGATGACCCTGATGGCCTGGGGCGATCGCTGGGCCACCCCGCCGGGCGGCCCGCCCGCGCTGCTGGTGCACTCCTGTGGCGAGCGTTTCACCCCCGTGGTCACCTGCCCGCACTGCGGCGGCGAGGTCACGGCGGGCACGGTGACGGCCGTGCCCGGCCCTGGAGCGGCCCAGGGGCCGGGCACGATGCTCCTCGGAGCCCAGGCGGGCGCTCAGGTGGGCGAGGACGCCGGCTGAGCGTTCAGATCCGCTCGGGGACCTCGTTGCCCGCGGCGCGGATGGCCTTGGGCAGGTTGATCAGCGCCAGGAGCACGAACCCGACGACGAAGAATATGATCATGGAGACGATGGCGATGCGGTAGCTGTTGGTGAGCTGCAGCGCCACGGTCACCGTCAGCGAGCCGATGAACGCCGACCCCTTGTCGCTGATCTGCAGCAGGCTGAAGTATTCGGCCTCCCGCCCCTTGGGGATCACCTGCGAGAACAGCGAGCGCGACAGGGCCTGGGTGCCGCCCAGCACGATCGCGATCGCGAAGGCCATGAGGTAGAACTGCAGGGCCTGCCCCTCGCCGACGAACACGGCCATCACCACGATCGCGGTCCACACCACCAGGCTGGCCAGCACCGTGCGCTTGGTGCCGAAGCTGACGGCCAGCCGCCCGAGCAGCAGCGCGCCGAAGAACGCCACGAACTGCACCATCAGGATCGCGCTGATCTGTACGGTCTTGTCCAGCTTGAGGGCCTCGGAGGCGAAGGCCGCGCTGTTGCCGATGACCGTCTGCACGCCGTCGTTGTAGACGAGGTAGGCCACCAGGAACAGCAGCGTCAGCGGGTAGCGGCGCAGCTCGGCCAGCGTGCGGCCGAGCTGCCGGAAGCTGCCGCCGACCGAGCGCAGCGCGGTGCCCTCGTGCGCGGGCACCGGCCGGTTGCGCAGCCGCAGCAGCGGCACGATGGTGAACACGGCCCACCACAGCCCGGCCGACATCATGCTGATGCGCACCGCCATGCCCTCGGCCAGCCCCAGGCTCTCGTGCTGGAGATAGAGCACCAGGTTGAGGGCCAGCAGCAGGCCGCCGCCGAGATAGCCGATGGCCCAGCCGCGCGAGGAGACGGTGTCGCGTTCGGCCGCCGTGGAGATCTGCGGCAGGAACGAGTCGTAGACCACGACCGAGGAGCCGTAGGCCAGGTTGGCCACGACGAACAGCACGCCGCCGAGCATGTAGCGGTCGCCCTCGACGAAGTACAGCCCCATGGTGGCCAGGGCGCCGACGTAGGCGAAGCCGCCGAGCATCTCCCGCTTGCGGCCGATGTGGTCGGCCAGCGCGCCCACGATGGGCAGGAACACGATCTGCAGCAGCACCGCGACCGTCATGATCAGCCCGAAGTACGCGGCGGGCCTGATGTCCGCGCCGAGCACGTCGACGTACCCGAGGCCCGGGTTGTCGATCGCCAGCTGGTCGAAGCCGGCCACGCACCGGTCGGCGGCCATGCCGGGGAAGTCCTGGGCACAGGCGGCGGTCTTGGCGACCGGGATGAGGTAGGGGCCGAGGAAGACCGAGATGATCGTGGTGTAGAAGGCGGAGTTGGCCCAGTCGTAGAAGTACCAGCCGCGCTGCTCGCGCCGGCGGGCTGCGGGGGAGTCGTCGAGGGCCCCGGGGGGTGCGGGTGCGGGCATGGTGTCGTGTCGCTCCTAGGAGGGCAAGGGCGGGGGTGCGTCGCGCTCAGGCGGCCAGCCGGCCGGGGTGCCACTGGCCACGACGTTGCAGGACGTCGCGCAGGCCGGTGACGTTGTCGGTCATGATGCCGTCGACGCCCAGGTCGAGCAGGCGCTCCATGCGGGCGGTGTCGTTGATGGTCCACACGTGCACCTGCATGCCGATCGCGTGCGCCGTGCGGACCAGTGCCCGGGTGGTGACGCGCAGGCCGCGGAAGCCCACCGGCACCTGTGCGCACGGCACGCCGGCGCGGGACAGGCGGGCGAGCAGCCGGCCGTAGCCGGAGGTGGCGGCGGCGGCGCGCAGCGCGGCGACGCCGCGCGGGCCGAGCGCCGAGCAGACCTGGCGGCCCAGGGCCGCCCTGGCCAGGGCCAGGCGCTCGTCGGAGAAGGACGTCAGGCAGATCCGGTCGTAGGCGTTGGTACGCCGGACCGCCGCGGCGAGCGGGGCGATGGCGGCCGGCTCCTTGACGTCGATGTTGAAGCGGATCTCCGGCCAGGTGCCCAGCAGGTCCTCCAGCAGCGGGATCTCGTGGACCCCGTCGATGCGGGCCCTCTTGACCTCGCGGTAGGGGAGTTCGGAGACGCGGCCCCGCCGGTCGGTCACGCGGTCGAGGGTGTGGTCGTGAAAGGCGAGCAGCACGCCGTCGGCGGTGGCGCGGGCGTCCGTCTCCAGATAGGCGTATCCGAGGCCGACCGCCCGCTCGAACGCGGCGGCGGAGTTCTCCGCGCTCTCGGCGGCTCCGCCGCGATGGGCGAAGGCCAGCGGGCCCGGGTGGTCGAGAAAGGCGAAGCGACGGCTGAGCACGTCCTGAAGTATGCCCTTCCGGGTGAACGGTGAGGATTACGATTCGGGGAGATTCTCCCACTCCTGGCGGCGTGCCTCGGCCAGGGCGATGGCCGCCGCCACCGCGACGTTGAACGAGCCGACCCGGCCGACCTGGGGGATGTAACAGGCGCCGTCGGCGGCGTCGAGCAGGGCGGGGGAGCAGCCGTGGTCCTCGCTGCCGACCACCAGGCACACGTCCCGGCCGAGCTCCGCCCGGTGCAGCGGCGCGGCATCGGCGGTCAGCTCGACGGCCAGCACCGTGTAGCCCTCTTCGCGGGCGGCCTTGACCGCCTCGGCGGCGGGCATCGCCTCGTGCCAGGTGACGAGCCGTTCGGTGCCCAGCGCGGTCTTGCCCACCTTGGGGTTGGTCGGAGGGGTCGCGTTGCCGGCGAGCCAGACCTCGTCGACGCCGAAGGCGGCGGCGCTGCGGAAGATCGAGCCGATGTTGAACGGGCCGGTGACCGACTCGATGATCAGGCCGAGGCGGTGGTGGGTGTTCCTGCGCCAGGTGCGGTTGAGCCGCTTGACGTCGGTGGGGCGCAGCTGCCTTCTCATCGGGTCACCTTCAGGATGCGGTAGGCGGCTCGGCTGGCCTCGCGGGAGGCCTGCCAGCCCTGCTCGCCGAGCCAGCGCTGCAGGGAGTCGGAGCCGAGGTGTTTCTGGACGACCAGGTAGGCCACGCCGTCGGGCGTCAGCAGGGTCAGCCACCTGGTGAGCATGTCGTGCAGGGCCTGCTTGCCGATGCGGATCGCGGGGTTGGACCAGATGGCGCGGAACCTCACGTCGTCCGGCACGTCGTCCACGTGCACCGGTCTTACTTTGTAAAGGCGGGCGGCCTCGGCATTGCGCGCGGTCAGCTCCAGGCTCCGCCGGTTCACATCGACGGCCCACACCGTCGCCTCCGGCGCGCGCGAGGCCATGGTCAGCGCGATCGGGCCGTAGCCGCAGCCGAGGTCGAGCAGGTCGCCCCGCGCCGGAGGGGGCGGGACGCTCTCCAGCAGCACGCGCGTGCCGAGGTCGATCCGCTCGGGGGAGAACACGCCGCTGTCGGTCTCCAGCCGCAGGTGCAGGTCGGGCAGGACCAGGTCGACCGAGCCCGGCCTGCTCGCGGTCCTCGGCTGCTCGGAGAAGTAGTGGGCCACGAGGCAGAACGTTACGGGATCCTGGCGCCGAACAGCACGGCCGCTCCCGCCACCAGCAGCCCGGCCATGATGGCGGCCACGATGAACCACTGGGTGATCTCCTGGTTGACCAGCTTGTAACCGAGCGAGGTGCCGATCTGCTCGTAGACCTCGCGCAGCTCCGTCCCGGACTCGGCGGTGTAGGCGCGGCCGCTGGTGCCGTCGGACAACGACTGCAGGGTCTGCTTGTTGACCGGCACGTTCACCGGCCGGCCGTCGATGTCGACGGTGCCCTCCTGGGTGCCGTACGCGATCGTCGAGACCGGTACGCCGGCCTGCTGGGCCGCGTCGATGGCCTCGTTGACCGACCGGCCGGAGGTGTTGTCGCCGTCGGACAGCAGCACGACGGCGGCCGGCGGCGGGTCGGTGACGGCCTGCTGGTCGAACGAGCGCACCGACTCGAGCGAGTTGAAGACGGCCTCGCCGATCGCGGTGCCCGGCCTGGTGGTGAGGTTGCCGATGGCGGTGATCACGGCCTGGTGGTCGGTGGTGGGGGAGATGACCACGTTGGCGGATCGGGCGAAGGAGACCACGCCGACGTTGAAGCGGTCGGGCAGCTCCTTGGCGAAGGACTGGGCGGCCGCCTTGGCGGCGCTGATCCTGTCGGGGTCGACGTCGTCGGCGTCCATCGACAGGGACACGTCGAGCGCGATCATGATGGTGGCGCGGTCGCGCGGCACGCGTACCTCGCCGGCGGGTTTGGCGGCGCCGACGACCAGGAGCGACATCATGACGAGGAACAGCGCCGGCGCCACGTGGCGGCGCCAGCCGGGCCCGGCGGGGGCGACGAGGTTGAGCAGTGCCAGGTTGGTGAAGCGCACGGTGTAGCGGCGGCGGGCGAACTGCGCCGCGACGTAGCCGGCCACCAGCAGCAGCACCAGCACGAACAACCACAGCCAGGCAGGGGCGAGAAAGGTCACCAGGCCTCCTTCCCGGGCCTCGTGACCACGATAGCGTCGGTGATGGTCTCCTCGTTTCGCTCGCTCACACGGGTCTCCGGTGGGCCAGGTGGCTCATGCGGCGCTGGCGCAGGACGAACTGGGCCACGTCGAACACCCAGTCGCGGTCGGTGCGCAGCACGAGGTGGGCGATGCCGGCGCGGCGCAGCGCCCGGCGAGTGCCCTCGCGTTGCTGGGCGGCCGCTTCGGCATACGCTTGCCGGACTTTGGGTGAAAGATGCACCTCGCGTACGTTCCCGGTCTCGGGATCGGCGAACGCGACCCGGCCCACGTCGGGCAGCTCCAGCTCGCGCGGGTCGATCACCTCGACGGCCAGCACCTGGTGGCGGGCCGCCAGGCGCCTGATGGGGCGCTCCCACGGGCGTTCGGCGTCGGGATCGAGGTCGGGCCGGGCGTCGAGGAAGTCGGAGACGATCAGCCGCATGCCGCGGCGCCTGCGGCTGGCCGACAGCACGTCGATGCCCTCGGCCAGGTCGGGCGGGTCGGGCACGGCCTGGCCGCGGGGGGCGTCCATGAGGGAGTGCAGCAGTCCGTAGAGTGCGGGGCGGCCGGTACGGGCGGGCATGCGGTGGATGTGCTCGTCGTGGATCACCAGGGCGCCGAACCGGTCTCCCATCCTGCTCGACAGGAACCCGATCGCGCCGACCGCCGCCACGACCAGGTCGCGCTTGTCGGTGTCGGCGGTGCCGAAGTCCATGCTGGGCGACAGGTCGGCCAGCGCCCACGTCTCCAGCTCACGGTCGGCGATCAGGTCGCGTACGTGGGGGATGGTGGTGCGGGCGGTGACGGCCCAGTCCATGCGGCGCACGTCGTCCTCGCCGGGCACGTAGACCCGGCTGTCGCCGGCCTCGCTGCCGGTGCCGGGCAGCAGCCCCTGGTGGGCGCCGTGCAGCAGCCCGTCCAGCCGCCGGGTGACGGTCAGCTCCAGCCGGCGCAGCGCCTGCTCGGCGGTGTTCACCGGTTCTGGTTCCAGACGACGACGGGCGGGGGCACGGCGTGCAGGATCTGGCGTACGACCTGCTCGGGGTCGACGCCGTCGGCCAGCGCGTCGAAGGTGAGCATCAGCCGGTGGGACATGACGTCCACGGCGACGTCGCGTACGTCGTCGGGCAGCAGGTAGTCGCGGCCCCGCAGCAGGGCCAGCGCCCGCCCGGCGGAGACCAGGCCCAGCGTGGCGCGGGGGCTGACGCCGATCTCGATGGTGTCGGACAGCTCGGCCAGGCCGTATTCGCCCGGGTTGCGGGTGGACATGACCAGGCGTACCACGTAGTCGGCGACGAGCTGGTGGACCGAGACGTCCTCGGCCGCCTGCTGCAGCGTGATCAGCTTGGCGGGGTCGAGCACCCGCTCGGGGACGGGCGGGGTGACGCTCATCCGGTGCAGGATCTCCAGTTCCTCGTGCGCGGTGGGGTGGGGCACGCGCACCCGGAAGAGGAAGCGGTCGCGCTGCACCTCGGGCAGGGGGTAGACGCCCTCGGACTCGATGGGGTTCTGGGTGGCCAGCACGATGAACGGCTTGGGCAGCGGGTGGGTGACGCCGGCGAGGGTGACCTGCCGCTCGGCCATGACCTCCAGCAGCGCGGACTGGACCTTGGCGGGGGCGCGGTTGATCTCGTCGGCCAGCAGGAAGTTGACGAAGACGGGGCCGAGCTCGACGTCGAACTTCTCGTTGGACGGGTGGAAGACGCGGGTGCCGATGATGTCGCTCGGCACGAGGTCGGGGGTGAACTGGATGCGGGCGAACGTGCCGCCCACGACGGTGGCCAGGGTGGACGCGGCGAGGGTCTTGGCGACGCCGGGGACTCCTTCCAGCAGGCAGTGCCCGCGGGCCAGCAGGGCCACGATGAGTCTTTCGACCATGTGGTCCTGTCCGACGATGACACGCCGGACCTCGTCGAGACTTTGACGCAGCAGTGCCGCGTCGTTTCCGCCCGGCAACTCTTCGGCGACGCTCATGAGCCCCATTCCACCAAACGTGCCGCAAACTCGCACGACGCCACGTCTGTGCTTTCATGGCAAACGTGGCAAGTCCCCTGCAGTACGGCGACCCGCCCCGGCTGGGGCCCTACGTGGTGCAGGCGCGCCTGCAGACGGCGCCGGCCGGATTCGTGTACCTGGGCCGGGCTCCCGACGGGCGTGCCGTGTCGCTGGCGGTGCTCACCAGAGGCGCCGCGCTCGACGCCGCCGCGCGCGACCGGTTCGTGACGGCCGTCAAGGAGGCCGGCGAGAGCCGGTCGTCCGGGATGCGCGGATGGCTGGAGCGGGCGGGCCGGCCGCGGGGTGCGGTGCTGGACGGGGCTCCCGAGGTGCTCGACATGGACGGCGGGCGGGCGCCGTGGGTGGCGGTGCCGTACGTGCCGGGCCGGGCGGGGGCGGAGCGCTTCCTGGAGCCGGTGATGGTGGGCGGGACGCTCATCGGGGAGGCCCACGGGCCCGACTTCGTCCCCTACTGGCTGACCGACCGCGCGCCCGCGCTGCCCCGGCTGACCAGGCGGCGCAGGCCGCTGACCGAGACGCGCAAGCGGGTGCTGATGGCCGCGCTGGCCCTGGTGCTGCTGCTGATCCTGGTGACGGCGATCCTGCTGCTGCTGGTGCTCGGCCGGCAGGAGAACGAGCCGCAGCCCAGGCAGTTGCCGCCGACGGTGTTCGTGCCGACGCCGCCGCCGACGCCGGAGACCCCCGAGCCTCAGCCCTCGCCGTCGCAGTCTCCCGAGCCGAGCCGGACCGGGCCGGGCACCCCGGGGGAGTCGCCGGGCGACGAGAGGGGCGAGGAGCCGGAGCTCTGACGGCCCCGGGGGCGGTAACGCGGTTGACCCTCACGTAACGTGAGGTTCTAGGGTCCTGCGCCATGGAGTTCATCATTCATGACACGTTGACGCCGATGGCCGACCTGTTGCGCGGGCCGCTCGACCGGCGTGCGGACGCGCTGCGCGAGCTGTTCGGGCCGCTGCGCGATGTGATCCCGATGCCGGGTGACATCGTCGACATCCACCACCATGGCGGCGGCTTCCGGGTCGACGCCGACGACCCGCGCTACCTGCCCGCCGTCGAGCGCATGATCGAGGCCGACGTGCTGGGCCAGGTACGCCGTGAGCTGACTCGCGCCTCGGAGCGGCTGTCGGAGGCCAAGCAGGGCGACACGCTGGACGTGTGGTTCTTCATGGGCGACCCCGGCAACGACCACTTGATGACGACGGCGGGCGGCTACTACGGCATGGGCGGCGCGCCGGGCATGATCTACCTGCTGGCCTGGCCGTCCGACGAGGTGATCGGCAAGATCGGGCACCTGGCGGTGCACGAGTTCCACCACGGCGTGCGCTACAGCAACGTCGAGTGGAACCCGGCGACCGTGACCGTCGGCGAGCACGTGCTGGCCGAAGGGCTGGCCGAGGCGTTCGTACGCGAGTTGTCGGGGCCGGAGGCGATGGGCCCGTGGTCGTCGATGGTGACCGGCGAGAGGTACGACGTCGCGTACGAGAAGATCATGGCGAACTTCGACCTGGCCGGGATGCAGAACACGCCGGCGTTCGTGCTGGGGGACAGCGCGACGCGCACCTTCGGGCAGGAGCCGCGCGGCGTTCCGGACATGGCGGGATACGCGGTGGGGCTGCGGCTCGTCGACCAGATCCTGGCGGCCACCGGCATGACGGCGGCCGAGGCGAGCGTGCTGCCCGGCGCCGAGCTCATGCGCCGCGCCGGCCTGCGCGGATAACCCAGGACGGCCGGCGGGCCGTCATCTGGGGGACACGAAGCCGGACTCGTAGGCGGCGATCACCGCCTGTGTACGGTCACGCGCCCGGAGCTTGGCCAGCACGTTGCCGACGTGCGTCTTGACGGTCTCCTGGCTGACGACCAGCTCGGCGGCGATCTCGTGGTTGGACAGCCCCTGGGTCATCAGGCGCAGCACGTCGCCCTCGCGCCCGGTGAGCCGGTCGATGCCCGGCACCTTGGAGGGCGAGACGCTCTCCTGGCGGCGCCCGGCGAGGGTGCGGATCGCGGCGGGGAACAGCAGCGACTCGCCGGAGGCGACGAGCTTGACGGCCTGCACCAGTTCCTCGGGCCTGGTGCGTTTGAGCAGGAAGCCGCTGGCCCCGGCGCGCAGCGCGTCGTAGACGTAGTCGTCGTTCTCGAAGGTCGTCACCACCAGCACCTTGGGCGGGTCGTCCAGCGCCATGAGCCGCTCGGTGGCCTGGATGCCGTCGAGCGCGGGCATGCGCACGTCCATCAGCACGAGGTCGGGGCGCTCGCGGCGGACGACGGGCAGGACCGCGGCGCCGTCGGCGGCCTCGCCGACCACGCTCAGGCCGGGCTCGGCGTCGATGATGATGCGCAGGCCGGCCCTGATGAGGTCCTCGTCGTCGGCGATGACGACAGTCAGAGTCATGGACTCGACCGTAGCGGCAGCCGGGCGGAGACCGTCCACCCGGCCTGTGTGGGGCCGGCGTCGAGGTCGCCGTTGAGCAGGCGTACGCGCTCGCGCATGCCTGCCACGCCCCTGCCTCCCGACGGGCCGGCGGTGCCGCCTCCCGCGGCGTTGGTGACCTCCAGCCGCAGTTCGCCGCCCCGCACGCCGGCCGACAGCCGCACCGGGCCTTGGCCGTGCTTGATGGCGTTGGTGAGGGCCTCCTGCAGGATGCGGTAGCCCTCCCGGGACACGACGGCGGGCACGCCCGTCAGGTCGCCGATCTCCTGCCGTACCTGAGCGCCGGAGGCGGCGATGAGGTCGTCGAGATCGGCGAGCGTGGCCTGCGGGCGCCGGCCCACCCCTGTGTCTCTGCCTGTGTCTCTGCCTGTGCCTCCGCCCGTGCCCCCGTCTGTGCTCTCGCCTGGGCGGTCGCGGCCGCCGTCCCGCAGCACCCCCAGGACGTGGTCGAGGTCGTCGAGGGCGGCGCGGGCGGACTGCTCGATGGCGGCCAGCGCGTTCCTGGCGGTGCCGGGGTCGTGGTCGAGCACCCGGCCCGCGGCCGCGGCCTGCAGGGTCACGACGCTCAGCGCGTGGCCGACCGAGTCGTGCAACTCGCGGGCCAGCCGGTTGCGCTCGGCCAGCGTACGGGCCTGTTTCTCGGCGGCGGCCAGGCGCTCCTCCGGGGTGGGGCCGAGCAGGACGGGGGCCAGCCTGGCCAGCAGCGCGCCGGCACCCGCGGCCAGGACGATCAGCGCGGCCAGGGTGGCGAGCCCGCCGAGCGCCCACATCACCGCGTTCCACCCCGGCGTGACGACGGCGCCCAGCATCGGCGTCGGGGCTCCGACGATGGGCAGCAGCAGCGTGAACACCGTGAACGGCACGATCGCCAGCGTGCAGCCGCTGACCACGCCGCCGATCGCGAGGTGCAGCGTGAACCAGGCGGCGGTGCGGCGGCGCTCCTGCCAGGAGCGGCCCGCCTGCCGCGGCGGGGTCTCCACGTGCGCGCCGAGCAGGCCCTGCGCCGCGTTCACCTCCAGCGCCCGCACCGGCAGGAACAGCCCGGTGGCCGCCACCACGGGCAGCACCGCCACGAACACGCCCACCTGGGCGGGCAGCAGGACGTTGGCGTCTTCGCCCTGCCAGATGGCCGCCACCAGGACGCCGACCATCATGTACGGCATCAGCAGCGCGCCGCCCAGGACGAGGCACGCCCATCGGCGGGGCAGGTTCTTTCTCACATCGGCGATTATATGTCGACGTTTATTCGCTCACAGAATAATGCGCCCTTAGAGAAATGCGCCGCCAGCGAAAAGAATTCATCATGGGCGCCTTCGGGGTCTAGCGTTTTTCGCGTGAATACCGGCACAGGAAGGTGGCGACCATGACGGACACCCAGCGCGCACAGTGGCCTGACCAGCTCAGCCAGCGCCTGCTGAAAGAGCGCATCGTCGTTCTCGGCCAAGAGGTCGACGACGAGATCTGCAACCGGCTCTGCGGTGAGCTGCTTTTGCTCGCGGCCGAGGATCCCGAGCGCGACATCACCCTTTACATCAATTCACCGGGCGGTTCCGTGCACGCGGGGCTGGCGCTCTACGACATGATGCAGTTCGTGCCGTGCGACGTGGCCACGGTGGCGATGGGGTTCGCCGCGTCGATGGGCCAGGTGCTGCTGTCGGCGGGGGCCAAGGGCAAGCGCTACGCCCTGCCCAACGCCCGCATCGTCATGCACCAGCCGCTCGGCGGCATCGGCGGCTCCGCCAGCGACATCGCGATCCAGGCCGAGAACATGATCTTCACCAAGCGCAAGCTGGCCGAGATCACCGCCCATCACACCGGCCAGCCCCTGGAGCGCATCCAGGCCGACTCCGACCGCGACCACTGGTTCACGGCCCAGGAGGCGCTCGACTACGGCTTCGTCGACCACATCGCCGAAGGGATGAACTGACATGAACGGCCGTTACGTGTTGCCCTCCTTCACCGAACGCACCTCCTACGGCACGAAGGAGACAACCCCCTACACCAAGCTGTTCGAGGACCGCGTCATCTTCATGGGCGCGCCGATCGACGACACCGTGGCCAACGACGTGATGGCGCAACTGCTCACGCTGGAGTCGCTCGACCCCGACCAGGACATCAACATCTACATCAACTCGCCCGGCGGCTCGTTCACGGCGATGGCGGCCATCTACGACACCATGCAGTTCGTCCGGCCGGAGATCCACACGGTCTGCATCGGCGAGGCGTCCTCGGCGGCGGCGGTCCTGCTGGCGGCCGGGTCGCCGGGCAAGCGGGCGGCGCTGCCCCACGCGCGCGTCCTGCTGCACCAGCCGGCCACCGAGGGCGGTCGCGGGCAGTCCAGCGACCTGGAGATCCACGCCAGGGAGATCCTGCGCATGCGCGACCAGCAGGAGGAGATCCTGTCGCGGCACACCGGCAAGGGCGTCCTGGAGATCAGGAAGGACATCGAGCGCGACCGCATCTTCACGGCCGAGCAGGCCCGCTCCTATGGGCTGGTGGACGACATCTACGCCTCGAGGAAGCGCACCCCGGCCGGCGCTCGCTGACCCCCGCGCGGGGCCCCGGCAGACGGCTGACCCGCGACTTGTACACTCTTGAGGTTTCTCGGGGGACATCGGGGGAGTGGCGTGCCGCTGGAGCAGGTCCTGGTGCTGCTGTGCGCGGCCGTGGGGG
>NZ_SMLD01000193.1:0-16416 GCF_004352805.1 Nonomuraea mesophila | reverse complement strand
GGGTGGTGGGAAGGTTGGGGGTCAGTCGGCTTCGGGGAAGCCGATGGAGAAGGCCGCTTCGAGGTCGTGCTTGGAGTAGGCGCGGAAGGCGATGTGCGTCTCGGTCTGCAGGACCCCCGCGACCTTGTTGATCCGCCCGGGAACGACCTCCGCGATCGCCTCGTAGGCGGCGACCCTGACCATGGCGAGCAGGTCGTATTCGCCGGTGATCGAGTAGACCTCGCTGACTCCCTGGATCTCGGCGATCGTCTGGGCGACCTCCGGGATGCGGTCTACCTCTGCCTTGATGTGGACAATAGCCGTGACCATGCAACAACTCTATCGTTTCACCTCAAAGGCCGCCCCTCCCGAGGACGCGGACGATCAGGACGCTGGTACGCGAGATCGATGCGCGCCTTGTGCCGGGCGGCCCCCTGGGCGGGCAGGCTCCACTCGCCGTCGACCTCCACCAGCCGCACCCCCGGAGACTCGAGCCAGCGCAGAATGCACTCGGTCTCCTCGGCGCTGGCGGCGTGCACGGGCCCGGGGCCGGGGATGACGGACTCGGCGCCGGCCGTCAGCGAGGCGACGAAAGGGGTCGGGTGGGCGCCCTTGGTCATGACGCCCGCCGCCGCCAGCCGGCCGTAGCGGATCACGTGGATGTCCCAGCCGCCGCCGAAGGCGGGACTGGCGGCCACTAACTGGGGAATGCGGGTGATGGCGCTCAGGCGCTGCATGCGGGCCGCCGCACGGACGAACGCGGCCAGCCGGTCGCGGTCGATCGAGGCCTCCTCGTAGCGCTGCTCCACCGACAGGCGCTCCATGCGGGCCGACACGGCGGAGAAGACGAGCGAGGCGTCGAGCGTCATCGCGCGGCGGGCGCTCTCGGCGTGCACCGCGTATTCCTCCTGGTCGATCCTCCCCTCGCAGGGGGCGCCGCAGCGGCCCATCTCGTGCAGCACGCAGGCCGTCCGGCGGGTGCGCAGCGTGATCGGCTGCGTGCACTGGCGCAGCGGAACCGCCTCGTGCAGGGCGATGCGGGCGTCGTCGGCGAGGCGAGAGCTGCCGAACGGGCCGAGATAGGTGGCGCCGTCGTCCTTGAGCTCGCGCACGATCGACAGGCGGGGGAACAGGTCGGTGGTGAGCTTGAGCCAGACCACCTTCTCGGGGAAACGGGAACGGCGGTTGTAGCGCGGTTTGGCGCCGCCGATCAGGCGCAGCTCCCTGACCTCCGCCTCCAGGGCGGTCGAGCAGACGATGTGGCGCACTCGCTCGGCGATGCCGATCATCTCGCGGATGCGCGGGCGGGTCTCGCTCGCCGTGAAGTAGGAGCGCACGCGGTTGCGCAGGTTGGTGCTCTTGCCGATGTAGAGCACCTCGCCGCGCTCGTCCTCGAACAGGTAGACGCCGGGCGCGTGCGGCACGGACTCGGCCAGGTGGCGCTTGCGCTGCTGCTCCGGGGTGGGGGCGCGGACGAACGACTTGAGCTCCTCCAGCGTGTGGACCTGGAACGACCCGGCCCGCTCGATCAGCCCGTGCAGCACGTCGACGGTGGCCCTGGCGTCCTGGAGGGCGCGGTGGCACGGCTCGGTGGAACTGCGGAAGAACCTGGCCAGCGTGGACAGCTTGGCGTTGGGCGTCTCGTCGCGGGTCAGCACGCGCCGGGCCAGGTCGACGGTGTCGACGACCGGGTTGACCGGCGGGGGATGGCCGAGCGAGGCGCAGGCGGCCTTGATGAAGCGGGTGTCGAACCCGGCGTTGTGGGCGACCAGCGTGGCGCCGCGGATGAACTCGAGAAAGCTCGGCAGCACCATGTCGATCCGCGGCGCGGCCACGACCATGGCGTCGGTGATGCCGGTCAGCACGGAGATGAACGGGGGGATGGGGCCACCGGGGTCGACCAGCGTGGAGAACTCGCCGAGCACCTCGCCCGCCCGCACCTTGACCGCGCCGATCTCGGTGATGGCGTCATCGGCCGGGGCGCCCCCCGTCGTCTCGAGGTCGAACACGACGAACGTGACGTCACTCAGCGGGGTGCCGAGCTCGTCGAGAGTGCCTTGAACCGGGTCCACGAACCAAGACCATAGAGAGGCCGACCGACAGGAACCACGACCGGCACTCCCGATCACCGTGACAGCCAGGACAGGGCCCCTGTTGTCACCGGGACGCCAGGCCCCGTCCAGCGAATCGGTTCAGCAGAAGCCCGATAACTAGCTACCCTTCCCTTTATGTCCGCGGGAAGACTTGCCGGCCGCTACTCCCTGCTGCGCCCGCTGGGCGCGGGCGGCATGGGGACAGTGTGGCAGGCCAGGGACGAGATGCTTGACCGCGAGGTCGCGGTCAAGGAGCTCACGCTGCCCGAGGGCATGTCGCCCAAGGAACGCTCCGACTCGATCACGCGGGCCGTGCGCGAGGCGCAGGCCACCGCGCGGCTGCGCCACCCCGGCATCGTGGCGCTGCACGACGTGGTCGTCGAGAACGACCGGCCGTGGCTGGTCATGGAACTGCTGCGCGGCCGCACGCTGGCCGAGACCGTGCGCGAGTTCGGGCCCATGCCTCCCGACTACGCCGCGCGGATCGGCGCCGACGTGCTGGAGGCGCTCTGCGTGGCGCACGCCCAGGGGGTGCAGCACCGCGACGTCAAGCCGGGCAACGTGTTCCTGACCGGCAGCGGCAGAGTCGTGCTGACCGACTTCGGCATCGCCAGGCAGGAGGGCCAGGCCACGCTCACCGAGCAGGGCCTGATGATCGGCTCGCCCGGGTTCATCGCTCCCGAGCGGCTCGAAGGCCAGCCCGGCGGCCCCGCGAGCGATCTGTGGTCGCTCGGCGCCACCCTCTACACCGCGGTGGCGGGCGGTCCCGCCTACTCCGGTTCGGCGGCTCAGCGGGTGCGGGCCACGCTGATGGAACCGGTCCCTGTCGCGCCGGGCCCGCTGGGCCCGCTGCTGGCCGCCATGATGGCGCACCACCCCTCGGCCCGGCCCGACGCCCGCACGGCCGTGGACGCGCTGCGCCAGGTCGCCGCGGGCGCGGAGGCGCCGCAACTGCCGGTCACCCAGACCGTGACCGCGCCGACCAAGGTGAAGCGGCGCGGCGGCGCGGCCCGCTGGATCGCCGTGGCCGTCGCCGCGGTGGTCGTGGTCGCCGCGGGCACCACGGCCTTTCTCTTCTTGCAAGGGGAGGACGACGGCGTGCCGTCGGCGTTCACGGTGCCCATGGACGTGTGCACCCTGCTCAGCTCGCAGGACGTCGGCGGCGTGCTGCGTACGCAGAACCCGCCCGAAGGGCGTCCCGACGGCGACGAGGTGGGCCCGAAGTGCAGCTGGCCGCTGTCGGGCAGCGGTGTGGGCCTGCAGGTGCAGAAGGACTCCGACACCGTCGACCCCTGGTCGATGTCCGGTGATTCCGCCCGCAGGCTGTTCCAGAATCAGAAACGCTACTGGACCCGGTTCAAGCAGATCTCCTGGACGTGGCCCGAGATCGGCGTGAACGACAGCAGGAAGGCCCTGCGCACGCCGCTGCGCCCGATCGGCGGCGTGGGGGAGGAGGCCTTCGCCTTCGAGCTGAAGGGCGCCACCGGCCGGGTGCACACCGCCCACGTCTTCTACCGGCTGGCGAACCTGGTGGTGAGCGTCGAATACTCCACGCTCGCCAACAAGCCGACCGACGACGACATCAAGCAGGCGGCGCTGAGAGTGGCGCAGGCGAGCGAACGGACGTTGCGCGATGCCGGGTGACCTCTACCTGCTGGCCGGCCGCTACCGGCTGATCGAGCGGCTGGGACAGGGCGGCGCGGGCACGGTGTGGCGCGCGATCGACGAGGTGCTCGACCGGCAGGTCGCGGTCAAGCAGGTACGCGTGTCCGACCGGCTGACCCCGGCCCAGCGGGCGGACTTCGCCAACCTGGCCATCCACGAGGCCAGGTCCGCGGGACGCCTGCGCGACCCGGCGATCGTGCTCGTGCACGACGTCGTCCTCGAGGGCGACCAGCCGTGGATCATCATGGACCTGGTCACCGGCCGCTCCCTCGACAAGGTGATCAAGGAACAGGGGCCGCTGCCCGCCGCGTACGTCGCCGCGATCGGGCTGCGCGTGCTGTCCGCGCTGGAGGTCGCCCACGCGCACGGGATGGTGCACCAGGACGTCAAGCCGGCCAACATCCTGCTCGACGCCGACGGCTCGGCCATGCTGACCGACTTCGGCATCGCCGCGCCGATGGGCGGGCACGCCGACAGGTTCGGCAGCGCGGGCTCGCCCGGTTACATGGCGCCGGAGCGGCTCAACGAACAACCTTCCGGCCCGGCCTCCGACCTGTGGTCGCTCGGCGCCAGCCTCTACACGGCGGTCGAGGGCAGGGCGCCGTTCGAGCGGCAGCTGCCCGCCGCGGTGGCGGCGGCGGTGCTGCTGCACGAGCCGCCGTTCCCCGCCAGGGCCGGGCGGGAGCTCGGCCGCCTGCTGATGGCCATGCTCGCGAAGGACCCGGCGGCCAGGCCCACCGCGGCCCAGGTGCGTCACGTGCTGCACGGCCTGACCGGCCCCGCCACGGGCGCCCGCGGGAGGCCCGCGGGCGGACGGTCCCGCCGCCGGCTGCTGCTGCCCGCGGCGGTCGCGGCCGTCGCGGTCCTCGGCGCGGGCGGCTGGTACGCCGCCGGCGCGCTCGGCCCGGAGACCGGCAGGTTCGCCACGGCTCCCGACCCGTGCACGCTGCTCACCGACACCCAGGCAGGCGAGCTGGCGAAGGGCCGGCCCGAACGTATGCGCACCAGGCCGGACGAGTGCCAGTGGCTCGTCCGCGACGGCTCGAGGCCGGGGCGCCGGCTCATCGTGCGCGCCTGGGCGGAGAAGCCGGGCGCCGATCTCGGCGGGCCGCAGGTCGCGCAGCGCCGCTTCGACAGCGAGAAGACCACCCGCGCCGCCGCCAAAGGCAGGCACCTGCGCGAGATCCGCGGCGGGGTGACGGAGCTCAAGGGCGTCGGTGAGACGGCCATCCTGCAGAACAGGATCAAACTCCATCTGAACACCAACGAAAGGGGCGCCACCGACAGCGTCATCCTCTTCCGGACGAGCAACCTGCTGGGCGAGGTGGTCTGGCATCGTGATGACGTGCCGTCCTCCGACCCCGAGGACAAGGAGACGGCCGTCGCCGCGGCCCGCCTGGTGTCGGCGTCGCTGGCGAAGTGAACGGCCGCGAACCTCCCGCAAGGGGTGTGGCTAGCATGTATCCCCGCACGTCAAGGCAACCCCAGGAGTCTTTGTGAACCCCGGTAGCGAGCACCAGCCGCCTACCACCCCTTACCAGGTGCCGGGCATGCAGTCAGGGCCGCCCAACCTGCCGCCCAATATGCCGCCCGGCATGCCGCCGAACATGCCGCCCGGCATGCCACCCAACGTGCCGCCGCAGCGCCCGCGCCGGCCGGCCTGGCTGCTGCCCACGCTGGCCGCCGCGCTGGTCGTGCTGGTCGCGGCGGGCGGCGTCGGGGCGTACTTCGTCTACGGCAAGGTCGCGGGCACCTCCACGCCGCCGTTCGCCCAACCGGGAGACACGACGGGAGAGACCGGGGGAGACACCGGGGGAGACACCGGGGGAGACACGGCGGGCGGGACGACGGCGAAACCGACGGCGGCCACGGCCGCCGCTTCGACGGGACCCGACGTGTGCGCCATGCTGCCCAAGGCGGAGGCCGACCGGCTCGTCCCGGACGCGACCGTCGCCAACAGGTCCAAGGACGGCGACTACACGGTCAGCTTCACCTGCAACTGGCAGAACCAGCGCATCTCGTACGGCGAATACTGGCGCAGCAGGGAGATCGACGTCCGCGTCGAGCAGCACAAGGGCGACGGCGCCAAGACCGGCAGGGCGATGGCCCAGAACTCCTACGAGGTCGAATACCGCGGCGGCAAGTACGGCGAGACCGCCACCCCGTCGCTCAAGCCGGACGAGAAGAACTACACCTCCCCGGTCAAGGACATCGAGGGCGTCGGCGACAGCGCGTTCGCCCAGTACACCTGGCGCCGCGACGGCAAGATGCTGTGGTACTCCTTCGGCAAGGCCCACGTCCGCGTCGGCGACATGACGATCGAGGTCAAATATCAGGCGAGCCAGCAGCGCAAGGACGCCCAGATCCTGTCCAACGAGTCCACCCAGTCGATCACGGAGGCCAACGCGATCCGCGAGGTCTCCAAGCTGGCCGGCCACTTCGCCAAGGGCGTGGCGGCCTGGCAGGCGCAACATCCCGACGTGCTGGCCCAGCCGGAGTCGTCGGAGGCCACGCTCAGCCCGAGCGCCCGGCCGACGCCCTCGCCGAGCGTGCTGGCCGTCTTCCCCTCCGACTGCTCCGCCGTGAAGGACGTGGCCACCGAGCTCGTGCCCGAGCCCACCACCCGCGCCCGCGGCACCACGGTCGGGGGCGACAACCAGACCGAGTGCCGCTGGCTCAACCTGGACCTGTCCGGTGGCGAGGGCACCAAGAAGATCCGCAGCGCGCTGATCACGGTGCACCGTTTCACCAACCGGACGGGCGCGGTGGACGCGCCCGCCGCCAAGGCCTACTACGTCAGCGAGTACGGCGGCGACAAGAGCACCGCCGACTCGTCGATCGGCAACGTCAAGTGGGGCAAGCTGACCGACGTGGACGGGCTCGGCGAGGAGGCCTACCAGCAGTACGTGGAGACCCGGCAGGGCGAGGTCTCCGCCTCCAGCGCCACCGTGACCATCCGCAAGGGCGCCATGGTCGTCAGGGTCGACTACTCGGGTCACCAGCGGCCGGAGGGGGAGGCGACCAACTCGGCCAAGGTGGAGCTCATGCCGGAGAAAGAGGCCATGAGCGGCGCGCTCACCCTGGCCAAGGCCTACATGGCGACCCTGGCCAAGCAGCCCAAGGGCAGCTGACCGCGACCCCGTCCGCTGTTCTCGTGGCTCGGCGCCGTGCTCCTGACAGGTGGTCCGCGCGGGCGGTTAAAGCGCCTGCAACCCGGCTGCAAGTGGGACAAATACCGTTATGACTGCAAGCACATGAGCCGCGCGATCATGTTTGTCCAGTACAGGGGCATGGGCAAGCCACGGGGGGATCTCGCGGCTCATTGCTTTGCCACCGTCGTCCCCCTGACGAGGAACGGTTCGAGCAGGCCGGGCACGGCGCGGGAGGCCAGTTCCAGTCCGGTGTCGCGGCCGACGTCCACCACCTCGTAGTGCCCGTGGCCGGCGGAGGTGGCGGCGGAGACGGTCAGCAGTCCCGAGCGCCGCTGGACGTACGACTCCGTGATCGTCCATCCCGAGACACCCTTGCGGTCCAGCGCCACCGTACGCCGTACCACCGCGCCCTTCCTGCTGACCAGGTGCCGCCCGCCCAGCGCGTGCCCGAGGTTCCTCGCGCCCTCGACGGCGGCCCACGTACCGGCTGCCAGCACCACGACGGGGATCGGCCACACCCAGGCGCGCACCCACGGCCAGGGCGTGAGCGTCGCCACGGCGGCCACCGCCGCGGTCGTCAGCGCGGTCGCGACCAGGGCCCGCACGAGACGCCGCCGCCTGGCCGCCCGGGGATGCGGGACCAACGCGGGCATGCCATCGGCCGCGGCCACCTCGGCGGCCAGGCGCCAGGCCAGATCGCGGGGGAGGGGCGGGGCGAGCGCGGCGGCGTCCTCGGCATCGTTTCCGGCCTTCTCCCCGAGCCCGGTGGCGACGGTCCTGACGCGGGCGCCGCCGCCCAGCCGGAGCAGCAGCGGCTCTCTGATCTCCACGCCGCGCAGCCTGCGTACCTCCAGGGTGAGCGACCGGGTGGTCAGCAGCCCCCGGCGCAGCCGCAGCCGGCCGGGTTCGTGCTCCAGGCGGTAGCGGCCCCACGACTCGGCGAACAACAGCACCGCTCCGAGCACGCCGACGGCCAGGTTGACCGCCAGCAGCAGGGGGACCGCGGCCAGCGGCCGCGTCACGATCCAGTCCCACAGGGCGCCCGCCACCTCGCTCATGACCGGCCTGAGCCCGGTCGCGTTGAGCGGCTTGTAGAGCGCGCCCAAAACCAGCGCGGTCCCCGTGACCGTCCACACCGTCAACGGCGCGTACCTGATCCACGACCAGCGCAGCTCGGCCAGCGGCCCGCCCCGCGCCTCCCGCCCGTCGTCCTGGTGCAGCAGGGTACGGCGCAGCGTCTCGGCGTCGTGCCTGGTCAGCGGGTTGAGGGTGAGCTCGGAGTGTTCTCCCGCGTGCTCGCCGGTGCCCACCTTGACCACGGTCAGACCGAAGATCCGCAGAATCGGGTCGGCCTTGAGGTCCACGCTGCGCACCCGGTCGCGCGGGACCGCGTGGTGCTGGCGCGTGAAGATGCCCGAACGGAGTTCGAGGCGCTCGGGGGTGAGCCGCCAGCGGGACGTACGCAGCCTGGCCAGGTCGTAGGCCACCACGGCGAGCACGATCAGCGCGGCGGCGCCCGCGCAGGCCGCGACGATGCCGCCGGCCTGCCAGTCCTGGCTCAGCAGGAAGCGGGTGAGCCCGGCCACCGCGCCGGCCACGAGCGCCAGCGACTTGACGCCCGAGACCCACAGGCTCCGTCCGTCCGGCTGCCGCCAGCCCCCCTGCCACCGCCCGGCGGGTTCGCTCCTGCCGGGATCATGGCCCGCGCGCTCCGCCGCGTCCGGCCCTTGCCGTCGCGCGCCCGGCGCGTTCATGTGGCGTCCCCGGGCGTCGCCTGGGTGATGGCGGTCAGGCGTTCGGCCAGCTCGGCGGCCATCTCGTGGTCCAGCCCCTCGATCTTGACCGCGCCCGCCGACGAGGCGGTGGTCACCGTGACGTCGGCCAGTCCGAACAGCCGCTGCACCGGCCCCCGCGCGGTGTCGACCCGTTGGATCCGCGACATCGGCGCCACCCGCCAGGTGTGCGTCAGCCACCCCTTGCGGGTGTAGACGGCCTCGCCCGTGACCTCCCACCGCGCCACCCGGTAGTACGCCCGCGGCGCCACCAGCGCCGGCACCACGCACACCACCACGAACCCGGCCACCGCCGCGCCCAGCCAGAGCGGCCGCTCGGTGAAGAACCAGTACGCCGCCACGGCCGCGACGGCGAGCGGCCCCACGAGAAGCAGCCACTGCACCGTCCACCACGGGACCACCCGCGGGTCGGCCTGGTTGCGCGGCGGCCTGAGCATGGTCGTGCTCACCCTGATCCCTCCGTCTTCCTCGTCACGTCGGCCGCGGCCAGCAGCACGAAGCCGAGCACCCCGATCACGATGGCCGCGAACACCTCATATCCATCCAGGATCGGCAGGTTGACCACGAGCAGGTCGTGCGCCCACCGCCACCATCCGAACAGGGCGTTGACCAGGCCTCCTAGGCCCTGCAGGAGCAGCAGCCAGCCCGATATCGTCAGAAGCGCGTGCATGGAACCAGGTTCGCGGGCGCGGCCGGCCACCCGCGTCGGCCGGAGGTCTTGGCCGGCATCGACTTTGGTCGCTGTCGTCCCACCCCTGGCAGCGCCTAACCTCGATGGACGTGACGGCACACCAGGACGACGGCGTTCACGCCCGCGAATATCGGTGGGCGCTGCCGTCGGTGCTGCTGGGAGACGCCCGCGAGGGCGGGCGCGTGCGCCGCTCGACGCGCGACTGGATCGTCGACACGCTCATGTTCCTGATGGCCTGCGGCCTGACGGTGCTGTCCCTGCCGGAGATCCAGGACGACCCCGTGCCGCTGCAGGCGGCCGAGCAGATCATGGGAGCGCTGTCGTGCGCGGCGGTGTGGCTGCGACGCAGGTGGCCGGTCGGCCTGGCCGTGGTGACGATGCTCAGCTCGTCCTACCTGGAGCTGCCCGGAGGCGCCTCCCTCGTGGCGCTGTTCACGGTGGCGGTGCACCGGCCGTTCAAGATCTCCGGGCCGGTCGCGCTGTTCTCCCTCATCACGCTGGCGCCCTACGTGTGGCTGCGGCCGCAGGCCCCGCTCGACCGGGGCTGGACCGCGGTGCTGGGCGTGGCGCTCATCCTGACCGTGCTCGCGTGGGGCATCGTCATCAGGGCCAGGCGGCAGGTCATCTGGTCGCTCAGGCAGCAGGCCGAGGTGGCCGCGGACGAGGCCAGGCGCGGCGAGCGCGAGCGCATCGCCAGGGAGATGCACGACGTGCTCGCCCACCGCATCTCCATGCTCAGCCTGCACGCCGGCGCGCTGGAGTTCCGCCCGGACGCGCCCACCGAGGAGATCGCCAGGGCGGCGAGCGCCATCAGGAACAACGCCCATCTGGCGCTGCAGGACCTGCGGGAGGTGATCGGCGTGCTGCGCGCCGTCAGGCCGGGCGACCAGCGCGAGGAGGAGCCGGTGCCGGAACGCCCGCAGCCCACGCTCGCCGACCTGCCCAAGCTGGCCGGGGAATGCCGTCAGGCGGGCATGGACGTGCGGCTGACCCTCGGGGTGGAGGACACGCCGGAAGGGCTGGGCCGTAACCTCTACCGCATCGTCCAGGAGGCGCTCACCAACGCCCGCAAGCACGCGGGAGGCGCGCCGGTGGCCGTCACGGTGGCGGGCAGGCGGGGCAAGGGGGTGTCGGTGGAGGTGCGCAACCCGCTGCGGGCCCGTCCCGGCCTGCGCATCCCCGGCGCGGGCGCGGGGCTCATCGGGCTGACGGAACGCGCCGAGCTGGCGGGCGGCAGGCTGGAGCACGGCCCGACGCCGGAGGGCGAGTTCCTGGTACGCGCCTGGCTACCGTGGCCGGCGAAGAAGACGACTCGGGAGGACGCATGACCACTCCGGCCGGCGGGCCGATCAGCCTGCTGATCGTCGACGACGACGCGATGGTGCGGGCCGGGCTGTCGATGATCCTCGGCGGCGGGGGCGACATCGAGATCGTCGGCGAGGCGGGCGACGGCTCCGAGGTGCCGGCCATGGTGGCCGAGCACCGTCCCGACGTGGTGCTGATGGACATCCGCATGCCGGGCGTCGACGGGCTCACCGCCACCGAGGCGCTGCGCCGCACCTCCTCGCCGCCGGAGGTGGTGGTGCTGACCACGTTCCACGCCGACGCGCAGGTGCTGCGCGCGCTGCGGGCGGGGGCGGCCGGGTTCCTGCTGAAGGACATCGCGCCCGGTGACCTGGTGCAGGCGATCAGGAAGGTGGCCGCGGGCGAGCCGATCCTGTCGCCGGCGGTCACGCGGCAGCTCATCACGCACGTGTCCGACGGCGGCGCGGACCAGCGTACGGAGCGCGCGAGGAAGTTGCTCGACCGGCTCAGCGAGCGGGAGCGGGAGGTGGCGACGGCCGTCGGCCAGGGCAAGTCGAACGCCGACATCGCGGGCGAGCTGTTCATGAGCGTGCCCACGGTCAAGGCTCACGTGTCGCGCATCCTGACCAAGCTCGACCTCAACAACCGGGTGCAGATCGCGCTCCTGGTCTACGACGCGGGTTCGTAGCGGGGGCACCGCGCGGCCGGTGCCCCGATCGTGGCGTTCTCCGGTCGGCGGACCGCTGGAATTCCAGCTTTTCGCGCCGGGTGCCCGTGACCAGGCCGGCCGGCGCCCCCACCGGGCCTGTGGCGCGGCCGTTCCGTGCCAGGCCGGCGCGGGTCCCGCGCGTTGCGGCGGGGTCACGAGCGGACGGTACGACGCCGGGCCGCCACGGCCGGCCCCCTGGTGAGCACCCGTGCCGGCGCGGCCCGCCGCCCGTGACCAAGCGCTTGTCCACAGTGGAGTGGCCGTTACGGTCAGGTACGCGGCAGCCGTACCCTTGTCTGAAAGGGCATGTCACGAAGGGACAAGTGGGATGAGTTCAGCGGGTGAAGGCCTGTCTCGCCCGCTTCCCGAGCAGGTGCGGCTGAATGTCGTCGACTTGGCGTCTCAAGTTCTCGGCACGCTGCCCGCTGCCAGCATTCCGCCGCCGCTTCGTGGCATCGCCAAGTTCGACCCCCGCAAGCGGGCCAAGCTGGCCGGCGCGCCCATCGCGGCGCAGCTGGAGAACGACAAGAAGTTCCGCGAGCTGGTCGCCGAGTCGGTGACCGCGGGCTGGCCAGAGCTGGTCGCCTCGCTCGCCGAGGGCAACGTGCCGCCCGCCGCCGACCCCGTGCTCGTGGCCGCGGCCGCCTATCTCACGCGCCCGCCCGGCTGGGCGGAGATGATCGAGACCGCCCGCGCCGACCTGGAGCAGTCGCTGGCGGCCGCCGAGGGCTCCGAGCGCGAGGAGGTCGTCACCCGGCTGCGCGAGCAGCTCGCCGCGCAGAAGAGCGCGGCCAAGGAAGAGACCGACCGCCTGCGCGGGCAGGTCAAGGCCGCCCGCGCCGAGAACTCCGATCTGCGCCGCAGGCTCCACGACGCCCGCGAGCGGGCCAAGGCCGCGGTGCGGCGGGCCGAGGAGATGGAGCGGGCCGCAGAGGATGCGCGCACGGCCGCCTCGGCCGCGGGCAGCGCCGGCGAGTCCGAGCTGCGGCGGCTGCGCGAGCGGCTGACCGACGTGGAGAAGCAGCTCGAAGCCTCGCGCCGGGCCGCGCGTGAGGGCAGGAGCATCGAGGACTCTCGCATCAGGGTGCTGCTCGACGCGCTGCAGGACGCCTCCGCCGGGCTGCGCAGGGAGCTGGCCCTGCCCACCACGATCAGCCGGCCGGCCGACTCGGTCGCCGCGGTCACCGGAGAGCGGCCGGGCGTGCGCGTGCCCGCGCGTGCGCTCGCCGACGACGATCCGCAGCTCCTCGACCAGCTGCTCGCGCTGCCGCAGGTCCATCTGATCATCGACGGCTACAACGTCACCAAGACCGGCTACGGCACGCTCACCCTCGCCGACCAGCGCAACCGGCTGATGACCGGGCTGGGCGGGCTGGTGGCGCAGACCAGGGTCGAGGTGACCGCGGTGTTCGACGGGGCCGAGCTCAACGCCCCCGTGCAGGTCGTGGCGCCGCGCGGGGTGCGGGTGCTGTTCAGCGCGCCGGGGGAGATCGCCGACGACCTGATCCGCCAGCTCGTACGCGCCGAGCCGCCCGGCCGTGCCATCGCCGTCGTCTCGTCGGACCGGGAGGTGGCCGAGTCCGTCAGGCGGATGGGAGCCAGACCCGTTCCTTCTGGCTTGCTGCTGCGCCGCCTGGGCCGGGCTTAAGTTACGAATTGGTATGTTCGGGTGAGACCCCACCCGCCACTTCTGTACTATTTCGCCCCAGTAATGATCCCTGGGAGGCGACGCAGTGAGGTTTGGCCGGGTGCCGGTGGCCGTGGGTCTCGCGTTCGGGCTGGTGGTGTCCCCCATGGGCGCCGCGCTCGCTGATCCGAAGCCCACCATCGGGCAGGCCAAGGCCAAGCTCGACAAGCTCAACGACAAGGCCGACAAGGTCGTCGACCGTTACAACGCGGCGACCGAGCGCTACAAGAAGGCCAAGGGCTCCTACACCAAGCTGAATAAGAGCTACAAGCGCAAGCTCCGGACGGTCGCCGACCTGCGCGTCGAGATCGCCGACATGGCCGCCAGCGTCTACCGGGTCGGCGAGTACGCCACCTCCCTCCCCGGGCTGGTCGGCTCCGAGAACCCGCAGGGACGGCTGGCCGGGATGGCGCTGGCCGGGCAGATGGCCAAGGAGCGCTCGGAGAAGCTGGCCGCGTTCGACCGGGAGAACCGCGGGCTGAAGAAGCAACGCGACAAGGCGCAGGACGCGCTGCGCTCCGCCGACGAGGTGCGCGGCCAGGTCGAGAAGGAGCGCAAGGAGATCCTCGGCCTCATCGCCAAGCAGAAGAAGCTGCTGAAGAAGCTGGGCGCCTACCGGACCGGTGACCCGAACAGCACCGGCATCGAGTACACCGGATCCGCCTCCGGGAACGCCGCGGCGGTGCTGCGGTTCGCGTTCGCGCAGGTCGGCAAGCCGTACGTGTTCGGCGGGACCGGGCCAGGCGGCTACGACTGCTCGGGGCTCACCCAGGCCGCCTGGCGGGCGGCGGGCGTGTCGCTGCCGAGGACGACGTGGTCGCAGTGGTCGTGGGGCGCCAGCCGCAGGGTGTCGCTGAACGCCCTCCAGCCCGGGGACCTCATCTTCAGCGAGGGCCTGGGGCACGTCAGCATCTATGCGGGCAACGGCAAGATCGTCCATGCGCCGCAGACGGGCGACGTGGTCAAGGTGGTCAGCCTCTCCGCCTACGGCCGCAGCCTCGTGGGCGCCGTCCGCCCGTAACCCTCCTACGACGCGGCATCGTTGCCACCGTGAAGTCGCCCTGCGGGCGGCTCGCGGCCGTGTTCCGCCACGTTCCGCCATCAGCTGATCACCGCGGGTCTCGCGCGCAGGACGCGAAGAGTGTGACAAAAGCGACATATGACCCTTGACAGACGGGCGTGGCCAGAAGTGTGAGTAGGGTCACTTTTTGGTAACGGCGCCCCTGTTTCAGCAGGGGTTCCGGATTTTACTGACACCTTTTTGGATCTTTACCGGCTGACTGCGCTTTTGCCGATCCTTGACCGTACGACGTAGCTTCTGGCGTCGTCGCGGTGCACAAGCCATGGCGCCGCGGCCCCGCATCGGTCCCTCCCGATGTGAAGACAGATAAAGATCCGCTGGTCATCGCCGCGATATCCCCATGGCACACCTGTCTGACCGGGGCGATGGCCTGCCGAATCCGTGCAGCCAGGAGGCACGGAACCGGGGACCCAGCGATCCCAGTTCCCCAGGGATCAGGGGTGAATCGGCGCGCCCATCGCGCCGTAGGGCGACTTCCAGGCCCGAATCCGACAGCTAACCCGGTAGGCGTTCGTGGAAGACCCAAGGAGAAATCCTGTCTACCTCCCTGCATAACCCCCGTCTGTCCCGCCTTGCCCTGCGTGGCGCAGCGCTCACGATGACCGTGACGGCCGGAGGTCTGGTCCTCCATGCCCCGGCGGCCCTGGCGGCGACGACGAGCGACACGGCCGGCGTCTCCTCGGTGAGGGCGGCCACGGCCGCCACCACCGCGAAGTCGGCCAAGGCCGCTCGGAAGCGAGCAGCCAAGATCGCTCGGCAGAAGGTGAAGGCCGGCAAGGCCCTCGCCGTGGCCAAGAACCAGATCGGTGACCCGTACCGTTACGGCGCCACAGGACCTGGTTCGTTTGACTGCTCCGGCCTCGTCCAGTTCGCCTGGAAGAAGGCCGGGGTGAAGCTCCCGCGCGTGGCGAGCAGCCAGTTCGCCCGCATCAGGAACAAGGTCTCCTGGAAGAACCTCAAGCCAGGCGACCTCATGTTCTTCAACGGGCTCGGCCACGTGGGCATGTACGTCGGCAAGGGCAAAATGATCCATTCGCCGCGGACAGGCGAACGGGTGCGCATCGACAAGCTGGGCGGATGGCGCAAGTCGTCGTTCGTCGGCGCGGTCCGTCCCGGCCTGTGACGAAGCCCCGCCCGGGGCCTTGAGGATCCACTCAGGACCCTGGGCGGGCTCCCGTCCCCCACCGCTCGCCGTCACTGATCCCGGCATCGTCCGCCCGCACTGCTCGCGTCACCGTTCCCGGCACCGTTCTTCGCGCCGGCGTACGCGCCGGCCCCCGCTACGATCGGCAGCGTGTCCCCGCAGGTGAGCCGACGAGCCGCGCTGACCGCGGTCCTCCTCCTCGGCCTCGCCGCCGACGCTCCCGCTCCCGGACCGCCGGCCCTCCCCGCGCGGGACCGCGACCTGTGGCCGGACGGCCAGGCCGTCGCCCGCGGAGCACGTTCCCTCGTCACCGGCCACCACGCCGCGCCCGGCACGCTCGACGAGCTCGCCCGCCGCGCCGACTCGGCGGCGCTGCGGGTCACGGCCGTGCTCGGCCGCCCCGTACGGCCCGTGGTCATCGTCCCCGACACCGCGCAGGACGCCGCCAGGCTGGCCGGCTCCGGGCCTCTCGACGGGCTGGCGGCGGTGGCCGACGACGGCAGGGTGATCGTCGTCCCCGAGTCGTTCGGCAGGCTCACGTCCCTCGGCAAGGACGTCGTCCTCACCCACGAGCTGACCCACGTCGCCGCGGGCACCGGCGGGCTGCCCGTCTGGCTCTACGAGGGCTTCGCCGACTACGTGGCCTACCGGGACGCCGGGCTGCCCGTGCGCACGGCCGCCGCCGAACTGGCCGCCGAGGTGCGGGCCGGGCGCGTGCCGGCCGCCCTGCCGGGGCCGGAGGCGTTCGCCGTGGGCGGGCCCGGACCTGGACGGCTCGCGCTGGCGTACCAGGAGGCCTGGCTGGCGTGTCGCTTCCTTTCCGGCCGTTTCGGTGAGAGGAGCCTGGTGAGGCTCTACCGTGATGCGCAGGTGGCCGGCGTCCGCGCGGCGCTCGCCGCGCTCGGGCTCTCCGTGTCCACGCTGACGGCGCGGTGGCGCGTGTACGTGCGGGAGCAGCTCACGTGAAGGGGAGGAACATGAGCGGACGTCAGGACGCGGACGGCCCATCGGAGGAGACCGAGGCGCGCGGGGAGCCGGGCGGACCCGGTGACGGCGTCCCCGCGGGAGCCGTGACGGCAGAGGACCGCGCGGGCAGTGCTACGGAGGAGGGCCGGGC
>NZ_SMLD01000192.1:0-16433 GCF_004352805.1 Nonomuraea mesophila | reverse complement strand
AAACGGCCAGGCTGATCCGCTCACGCGGACCAGCTGTCACGGCACCGCTCGGGCCTGGAGGCCCTCCCGCGCTGTCGTTTCCTCCCGGGCGTAAACGCCCAGGGTTCCACGCCAGATTCGGCTGAAGAGGCCGGCTGGGACACCTGGTCTGTCCTAAATCGAGGGATTATTGCCCTCATATTTCGTCGTAGCGGCTCGTGCCTATCGGTAAGGTTCTTGTCACGCGCTGGTCATGACATTCGTCTGGACGGCGCGAGCTCAGTGTCGGAATAGCGGGCTCAGGGCCGGCGGAGTTCTTTCTCGATTCCCGAACGAAAAGCCTGGTTGATTCCGCGGCTGGCCTTTCAGCGTGCGCGCGGAACGGAAAGGGTGTTCATGAAGAAAGTTGTGGTCGGCTCTTTGCTGGCTGTGGTCGCCGTGGTGGGGGCGCCTGGGGTCGCGGCGGTGCACGCCGATTCCCGGTCGTCGTCGGCTGCGGGGTCTTTCTGTCTCTACGAGCATGACAACTACAAGGGCGGCCGGGCCTGTTTCAGCAAGAGCGACGGTGACCTGGCGAACAACCGATGGGCTGGTACCTACCGGTCCGTCTATAACGGTGCCAGTTCCATGCGGAACAACACCGGAAAAAACGTCTACCTGTGGAGCGGCCGGGGTTGCTCGGGCACGTATTACCGGGCGAAGCCGTACTCCGTGGACGCCGACCTGACGAAGAACTCCGGCAACCCGTCGTTCGACAACAACGCCGAATCGTTGGAGTTCGGCTAGACCGTGTGGATCAGTGCGTGAAAGCGGGCCCGTTCCTTCCCCATCGGACGGGCCCACTCCGGCGCCATCAAGGAGTTTCGGATGCGTTGGCGTTCGGTGACGGCTGTCTGTTGTGCGCTGTTCCTGGCCGGGTGCGGTGACCAGAGCCGCGAGGGTGAGGTGGTGGCCGCTCTGCCCGCCGGTCCCGAGGCCAGGGCGCTGCGCCTGCCGCTGGACATGTACAGGGTGAGCGCTGACGAGTCCGCCATGCTTGATCATACTGCGGACACGCTGGTCGAGATCTGCATGCGCGGCAAGGGTGTGCCCTGGACCAGGTTGCCCCGTTTCCACGTCGATGACGCTCCCCACCGCAGGCGGTACGGGGTCATCGAGGAGGAGGCTGCGAAACGATTCGGCTACCACCCCGTGCGTGACCCGTCGGAACTGCGGAAAGAGCAGGCCTGGCAGGCGCGCGACGACAGGCTCACCTCGGAGGAACACGTCGCCGCTTACGGGGAGGACGGCACAACGGGGTGCATGCGGGACGGCTACGTCCGGATCAACCAGGGAGCCGCTCGTGGAGAAAGCCCCGAGTTGAGGAGGCTTGACCAGGAGTCGTACGACGCCTCCGTGAAGCATCCGGATGTGCTGTCGGCGTTCCGGACGTGGAGCGCCTGCATGCGCGAGCAGGGGTTCTCCTACCGCGATCCGACGGAGGCGGTGGGTGATCCCCGATGGCGGACTCCCGGACCTTCCGACGAGGAGATTCGTACGGCCGGTGCCGACGTACGGTGCAAGAAGCGCTCACGGTTGGTCGCCGTCTGGTCAGGGGTGGAGCGGGAGCTGCAACAACGCGGCCTGCGCAAGCATCGTGACCATTTCGCGGCTCTCGCGGACGGGAAGTCCCGGTGGCTGGCGGATGCCAGGTCCGTCATCTCCGGTGCCGTCAGATCCGCCGGTAGATGATCGGCTGGGCCGCGATGCCGTTCGCCTGGAAGTTGGCCAGGACGAAGCTGCGGAAAGTGGGCCGGAGGATCAGGCTGGGCAGGAACGTGGGCAGGGCCGGCCAGCTCGCATGGTTGATGATCCCGTAGTCGGTGCTCTCCCCGTCTAGCGGCTGCAGCAGGGTCGAGTTGGGCAGCGCGGTCTTGGCCTGGAACCAGCCGGCGGTGTATTCCCAGATCTTCAGCAAGGTCTCGCGGTCGTCGGCGTAGAAGTAGTTGAACAGGAAGGCGTGGTCAGGGCCGTGGTCGACGTCGCCCAGCCGGGCAGCGTTGCGGCCTGCGATCTGGTGGGTGCGGCGGGCGGGCAGCAGAGTCGTGGCCTTGGTGTACAGAGGGTCGTCGCGCAGGGCCAGCGCGCTGCCGACGTCGGTCGTGCGCACCAGCAGGACCACGTCGTAGCGGGCGGGAGCGATGCCGCGGGCGGTGAGGATCTCCTCGCCCTCGCCAGGCGGGCGCAACCGGGCGCGGAAGACGGTGGCGTCCTCGACCTCCGGTCGCGCTGCCAGCTGGGTGGCGATGGCCTTCAGCTCGTCGAGCGGAGGGACGGAAGTGGGAAAGGGGCCGCGCCAGGTGCCCGTCTCGGCGGCGAACAGCAGGTAGCCGCGGTCGTTCGGTTCGACGAGGCGGGCCTTGACGGCGAGGTGGTCGTTGACGAGTTCCACGATGCACATCCCTTCGGGGGCGTTCATTTGCCTGCCGTTCAGGGCGTGACGCTCATCTCGCCGGCCCTTGGTCAACGGTTGTTGGCATCAACGGTAGACAAGGGTGACGGCAGTTGTCAACAACCGTTGGCCAACATCTGTTGGCATACAAGTGGATGCCGAAATCCGGCATGACATGACTCAGGCGGGCACGGGTGTCCGCGTGCCCGCCTGGAAACAGGTTCCGATCGGCCCCGGCCTCGTCAGTCCATGATGACGATCTGGCGCAGGACCTCTCCGCCGCGCAGGGCCGCGACCGCGTCGTTCAGGTCCGCCAGGCGGATGCGGGAGCTGATCATGGATTCCAGGTCGAGCTTGCCGGCCTGGTGCAGCTTGGCGAAATAGGGGAAGTCGTGGCGTACGTCCGCCTCGCCGTACAGGCTGGACAGCAGGTTCTTGCCCTCGAACAGCAGGCTGAACGCCGAGATCGAGACCATGTCGTCGGTCGCGCCCGCCCCGACCACGACGACGTCGCCGCCCGCCCGCGTGATCTGCCAGGCACTCTGGATCGTGGCCGACTTGCCGACGACCTCGAACCCGTAGTCGAAGCCCGCGCCACCGGTGAGCTCGTTGACCGCCTCGGGAACCTGCTCGGGCGTCACCGCGTGCGTGGCCCCCACCTTCCTGGCCAGCTCGTGCTTGGACTCCAGCGGGTCGACCGCGAGGATCGTGCGCGCGCCGGACAGGCGGGCGCCCTGGATGACCGACAGGCCGACGCCGCCGCAGCCGATCACCGCGACCGTGGAGCCGGGGCGGACCTTGGCGGTGTTGATCGCGGCTCCGACGCCGGTCGTGATGCCGCAGCCGATCAGGGCCGCCGCCTCCCATGACACGTCGTCGTCGATCTTGATGGCGCCCTGCCACGGCACAATGATCTCTTCCGCCCAGGTGCCGCACCCCGCCATCCCGAACACCGTCGCCTCGTCGCCGCCGAGCCGGAAGTTGCCCTTGCTGAAGGACTCGATGACGTACTTCATGCACAGGTACGGCTGGCCGCCCACGCACAGGTCGCACTCCTGGCAGGCCGGGCGCCAGCTGATGACGACGTGGTCGCCCGGCTTGACGGACGTGACGTGCTCGCCCACCTCGACGACCTCGCCCGCGCCCTCGTGGCCGGGGACGAGCGGCACGGGCTGCGGGAGCACGCCGCTCATGGCCGACAGGTCCGAGTGGCAGACGCCCGTCGCCCTGATGCGCACGCGGACGTCCGACGGCCCCACAGGGGCCAGGGTGACGTCGTCGCGGATGTCGAGCTTGTCGTTGCCTACGGCGTGCAGGATCGCGGCGCGCATGTGGAGCTCCTCCTCGGTGGGACGGGTGGGGGTGCTTGAGGGCGGTGAACCCCCGTCGGACTATTCCTCCAGCGAAAGGGCGGCCTTGGGGCAGGACCTGACCGCGTGGCGGACGCGGTCCCGCATCTCGGGCGGTGGTTCGGGCAGCAGGATGTGCAGCTGGTCGTCGTCGTCCACCTCGAACACCTCGGGCGCGAGCCCCATGCACACGGCGTTGGCCTCGCAGACCAGCTCGTCAACGGTCACTTTCACGCGAGCCTCCTGTGATCCCATGAGACCACTTTGGTGCGCTCGACGACGTACGCAACCCGTTTGAGCCCGGTTTTCTCGACGTACGGGCGCAGCAGCTCGTCCGGCACGCCGGGCGTCGTCCTGCGGGCGACCATCATGCCGACGTCCATGACGCGGTCGCGGTCGTCCAGCCGTGCGGCCCTGCCGTAGACGAGGACGCCGCGCAGCTCGTCGTAGGCGTCGCCGCTCTCGACGAGGCAGGTCACCCGGGGGTCGCGGGCGAGGTTGCGGGCCTTCTGCGCCTTGGCGTAGGTCCAGAAGGCGATGCGTCCCTCGGAGAGCCCGTAGAACATGGTCACCAAATGCGGCGTGCCGTCCCTGTTGATGGTGGCCAGCTGCAGCTTGCGTGCGGCCTCGAGGAAGGCGGTGGCGTCGTCGTCGGACATCGCGATGCGAGCGCGCTGATTCACGAAGCCAAGTAGAACAGGTTGCAGAAGTGCCGGGCAAGAGGCCGACGGAATGTTGTTCGGTTCGGCTAGGGTGCATGCCATGACCATGCCGTCGGAGCTGCTTCACGCGGCTGAGCGCGCCAAAGGATTCATGCCGCCCGAGGAGGGGATCGCCCTCTTCGAGACGGCCCTGCGCTATGGCCCGCTCGGTCCCGTCTGCGAGATCGGCACCTACTGCGGCAAGTCGGCGATCTACCTCGGCGCGGCTGCCAGGCAGGCCGGGTCCGTGGTCGTCACCGTCGACCACCACCGCGGCTCGGAGGAGATCCAGCCGGGCTGGGCCCACCACGACCCGGCGCTGGTCGATCCCCGGTTCGGGAAGATGGACTCCCTGCCGGTGTTCAGGGCCACGATCGCGGCGGCGGGCCTGGAGGACGAGGTGATCGCGGTCGTCGGCAGGTCGGAGCGGGTCGCCGCACTCTGGAACACCCCGCTCGGCATGGTGTTCATCGACGGCGGCCACTCCGACGAGCCGGTCACCCTCGACTACGAGGGCTGGGCGCCGCACGTCATGGAGGGCGGCGCGCTGGCCTTCCACGACGTCCACCCCGACCCGGCCGACGGCGGGCAGGGCCCCTACCGCGTCTACCGGCGGGCGCTGGAGTCGGGCGCGTTCGCCGAGGTGGCGGTGCACGGCTCGCTCCGCGTGCTGGAGCGCGTCGGCCAGGGCATCTAGGGCGTGTCCCGGTGATCTTTGAAGCCGATGGCCGAAGGTTTCCTCCCACAGCACGACATCCCCTTGCGCAGGTGTCAAGCCGGGCCGATAGCTTCGAATCGGCCATCGACGGTCATCGCAGTAAGCCCCTATCGGTCAGATCGAGACGCTTCAGAAGTTCCTCATCCACACCAATGATCTACACCAAACCCACACCAAAGATCACGGGACACGCTCTAGACGCGCGATCGTGCGTCCTGCGCGCCGGCCCCTTCGCCGACGCGCGTCTCGGGGGTCGTGAGCGCCACCGCCAGCGCCACGAGGGCGACGACGAGCAGGTAATAGCCCGGCGACACCGGCGTGCCGGTGAGATCGACCAGCCAGGTGCCGACGAACGGCGCCGTCCCGCCGAAGAGCGCGAGCGCCGCGTTGTAGCTGATGCCGGCGCCCGTGACGCGGGTCGCCGGCGGAAGCAGCTCCACGAAGAAGGTGTAACTGCCCCCTCCGTACGCGCACAGCGCTATGGCGAGCAGGAGTTGCCCGGCCACGGCTGAGGCCAGGGAGCCGCTCGTGACCAGGAGGAACGCGGGCAGGCTGACCACCGCGACCGACGCGGCGCCGGCGACCAGCATCGGCTTGCGGCCGAACGCGTCGGAAAGCCTGCCCCCGACCGGCAGCAGCACTGTGAAGGCGAGCAGCGCGAGGGCGTTGGCCACGAGAGACTCCCGCAGGCTCAGTCCGGCGACGACTTGCAGGGAGGTGACGAAATAGCCGACCAGGACATAGAAGCCGAGCCCGGACAGCGCCATGACGGCGAAAATCTGGGCCAGCCGGGTCCCGTCGCCCCTCAGGCTGCCGCGGACCGGGCGGCGCTCGACGGCATTGTGCTGCCTGAGCTCCTGGAACACCGGGCTCTCCTCGGTACGCCTGCGGATGTAGATGCCGATCAGGGTGAGCGGCAGGGCGGCCAGGAACGGGACACGCCACCCCCAGGAGGCGTACGCCGCGTCGGACAGTGCTCCGGAAACCGCCATGATGAACACCAGGGCGAGCACGGACGCCGCCCCCGTGGCGGCGACCGAGACGGCGATCCAGGTGCCGCGGCGCTCGGAGGGGGCGTGTTCGAGCACGAACGAGGGCGCGCCGACCGCCTCGCCGCCCGCTGAGAACCCCTGCGCCAGCCGGCAGGCGACGAGCAGGACGGGCGCCACGGTCCCGGCGGCCGCATGCGTCGGCAGGGTTCCGATCAGCGCGGTCGCCACGCCCATGCACGTGAGCGTCGCGTAGAGGGCGGCCCGCCGCCCGGCACGGTCGGCCAGCGCGCCGAAGAACACGCCCCCGAGCGGGCGGGCCACGAACGCGACACCGTACACGGCGAAGGCCGACAGGAGGCTCGCCGCCGGGTTCGCGCCAGGGAAGAACGCGTCGGCGACGGCGACGGCCGAGAAACCGTAGATCGCGAAGTCGTAGAACTCGACGAACTGGCCCGTACCGGCGCCGAGCAGCACCCGGCGTTGCACCGCGGTCGTGCCGCCGGGCCCGATGAAATCGCCCATCAAGAGGGGAGAGGATCCTTTCGGCCTGGTAATCGGTCCGAGAAGGTTAGCGTGCGTGCGGGACGGAGCTCGCGTCGGTGGTCAGGTGCGCAGGCGGCGGGTCCAGGAGCGGCGGGTCTGCGCCTGCCAGCCGCGGTAGTCCTCGTGCGTGCGCGCCTCGTGCCCGAGCGCGATGAGCGCCCGGTCGGTCCACGAGGCCGCCTCCTCCGGGTCGGTGCCGGCCAGGATCGCCACGGCCCGGGCGGAGTGGCCGGGCAGCAGGCCCGAGCGCAGCCGCGCGGACACGGCGAACGCGCACCCCTGCGCCAGGTGTGCCCGGAACCCGTCGGCGCCCGCGTGCTCGGTCAGCCACCACAACTCGTCGCTCTCGGCGCCGCCCGTGTACGTGGCGGCGAACCCGACGCCGCTCCACAGGTCGGCCCGCCGTCCCGCCGGGAACCGGGCGATCCTGGCGGCGAGGTCGCCGGTCGAGGCGCCGTCGTGGTACCACAGCAGCCGTCCCAGCCCCTGGTCGAACACGGCGCCGTGCGCCCTGGTGAGCACGTCGGGCATCGAGCGCTCGCCCACCATCCGGTCGGCCCTCGCCAGGCTCCACTGGAAGCCGAAGCCGTCGACGGCCAGCCAGCGCAGCAGCGGGTGCGCGCGCCGGGCCCCGCGTACGGGCCGCAGCCGCAGCAGCGCGTACCCGCGGCCGGCACCGAGGTAGGCGGCGTGGCGGTGGTGCTGGGCGGGGCCGGCCAGTAGCTCGTGAAGGCGCCGGCCCCGGGTCAGCGTGAGAAGGTCGAGTACGGTGCAGGCGGCGGCGGCCCCTTCGTAGCCGAAGGGCCGCAGCTCGGCCGCGACGTCCTCAACCTTCTCGACTTCTCGCGACATCACCGCGTTGAAGCCGAAGACATACGACTTTTCGGCATCGGTGAACTCTGTCGGAGAAGCTCCATCTCTGAGCCGGAACCTTCGCCGGCCCAGATCGGAATCCTGCGGATCCTTGGCCAGGAACCGCCGCCATCCCCGCGCCTGGGAAAGTGTCGGCTCGGTCCTGACCTGATCCAAGAACGTTGTTGTGCCCGTGTCGCCCACGCTTCCCCCGAAGACGTCTCGTACCGGCCACTGAAGAAGCTAGTTACCTCATTGCGCCTTTCACCGGCGGCGCACCGGATATCCATGGCAAAGGAACCGCAAAAGCCCTTGTGGACCGGCGAAGTGCCAGGTCAGGCGCCTTCGCCCGGACGTCCCTCCGTTACCGGGGGAGGCAGGCGCCGTCCCGTACCGGCTGCGCATCCGCAGACGTCCGGGTCGAACACCGATGTTCCGGCGATGTCACGGAACAGCCCAGATCCCGGTGAGATGTCCATCAGCGCGTCGGCCGCGAGGACGACCGCCGCCGCGGTGTACCCGGACCGCTCGTGCGGGAAGTGCCTGCGGTTGGCGTACTGCCACCCCGTCCAGTACGAGCCGTCCTCGTGCCGCAGGTGCTGCACGTCGGCGAACAACGCCGCCGCCCGCTCCCGGTCGCCCAGCGCGTCGAGCGCCAGCACCAGCTCGCACGTCTCCGCCCCCGTCACCCACGGCTGGTCGGACACGCAGCGGATGCCGAGCCCCGGCACCACGAACGTCGCCCACTCGCTCTCCAGCAGCTTGTACGCCTGCCGCCCGCGCACCGCGCCGCCCAGCACGGGGTAGTACCAGTCCATCGAGAAGCGGCTCTTGTCCGCGAACGCTTCGGGATGTGCCGCCAGCACGTGCGCCAGCCGGTCGGCCGCCAGCTCCCAGTGGGGCTGCGGGTCGCCCAGCTCGTCGGCCAGCAGCACGCCGCAGCGCAGCCCTTGGTGGATGGAGGAGCACCCGGTGAGCAGCGCGTACGCCGACGGCCTGCCCTGCGCGTCGCGCTCCCAGACGATCTCGCCCCGCTCGGTCTGCAGCCCCGCCACGTAGTCGAGCGCGGCCTTGACCATGGGCCAGGTCTCCTCGGTGAGACGCCGGTCCCCGGTGACGAGGTGGCGGTGCCAGACGCCGGCGGCGATGTAGGCGGCATGGTTGCTCTCGCCGCCCCGCTCGGTGGGCTCGCCGCCGACCAGCTTCATCGGCCATGAGCCGTCGGCGCGCTGGTGGCGGGCCAGCCAGGCGTAGCCGCGGCGTACCGGCTCGGCCAGCCCGGCGACGGACATCGCCATCAGGCACTCGATGTGGTTCCACGCGTCGACGTGCCCTTCCGGCCACGGCACGCCGCCGTCGTCCTGCTGTATCGCCGCGATGCTCTCGGCCGTACGCACGACCTCCGCGTGGGAGATCATGGCTTCCGGACGTAGAGGACCACGCTCTTGCCGATGACCGGGTTGAGCACGGCTTCGGCGATCCTGGTGGCGGCGGGACGTTTCATGATGTCCCAGACCAGCAGCTCGTGATAGGCCTTGGCGAGCGGATGGTCGTCGTTGTCGACGCCGACCGCGCACTTGATCCACCAGTAGGGCGCGTGCAGGCCGTGGGCGTGGTGGTGGGGGCCGATCACGAACCCGGTGGACTTCAGCTTGGCCGACAGTTCCGCCAGCGTGTAGATGCGCACGTGGCCGCCGGGCGCCGTGTGATAGCCCTCGTCCAGCGCCCAGCAGATGCGTTCGGGCAGGAAGCTCGGCACGGTCACCGCGGCGGTGCCGCCGGGCCGCAGCACGCGGAAGATCTCGCGCATGGCCGCCATGTCGTCGGGGATGTGCTCCAGCACCTCGGCGGCGATGATCCGGTCGAAGGCGCCGTCCTCGAACGGCATGTCGAGCGCCGTGCCCTGGACGGTCTCCCCGGTGGCGCCCGCGGGCACCTCGCCCGCCTTGTCCATGGCCGCGAACATGGCCGCCACGCTGTCGAGCTCCGCCTGGTCCATGTCGAACGCGGTCACGTCCGCTCCCCGGCGGAGCACCTCGAAGGCGTGCCTGCCGCCGCCGCAGCCCAGGTCGAGCACGCGTACGCCGGGGCCGACAGGAAGCCGGGCGAAGTCCACGGTGAGCACTTGTCGCTTCTCCTCGTGATCGAGTTCTGGTCAGCTCTCGCGGGCCGCGATGGCCTCTCGGTAGGCCTCGACGGTCCTCTTGGCCACGACGTGCCAGGTGTAGCGCTCCATGACGCGGTCGTATCCGGCTCGGCCGACGCGTTCGCGTTCCTCGGGGGAGTCGTGCAGGCGGCGCAGCACCGCGGCCAGCTCCTCGGCGTCGCCCGGCGGCACCTGTACGGCGGCGTCGCCCACGACCTCGGGCAGCGCGCCCGTGCGGCTGGCCACCAGGGGCGTGCCGCAGGCCATGTGCTCGACGGCGGGCAGCGAGAAGCCCTCGTAGAGCGAGGGCACGACGGAGATCTCGGAGGTGGCGATCAGTTCGCCCAGCTCGTCGTCGGAGATGCCGTGCACGAAGCGTACGCGGTCCTGCAGCGACAGCTCCTGGACGAGCTGCTCGGTGGGTCCGCCGGGGGTGGGCCTGCTGACGACGGTGAGGTTGACGTCGCGCTCGGTGGCCAGCTTCGCGACGGCCCTGAGCAGCGTGGCGACGCCTTTCATCGGTGAGTCGGCGCTGGCCACCGCCACGATGGACCCTTTGCGCCTGGGCATGCCGGGGCGGGGGTGGAAATAGCGGGTGTCGACGCCGAGGGGGATCAGGCGCATGTTGGCCTGGGGGACGTTGAAGTCGCGGTGGATGTCGGCCAGGGACGACTCGCTGACGGTCAGGATCGGGCTGAGCCGGGGAGCGACGCGGGCCTGCATCTTGACGAAGGCGTACCACCGGCGCATGGTCAGCTTCTTCGTGCCCCTGGCGGCCTCCAGCTCGATGCGGCGGTCGACGCTGATCGGGTGGTGGATGGTGCCGACCACGGGGAACAACTTCTGGATGCCGAGCAGGCCGTACCCGAGGGTCTGGTTGTCCTGCACGACGTCGAAGTCGCCGACCCGCTTCCTCAGCTCGCGGTGGGCCCGCAGCGTGAACGTGAGCGGCTCGGGGAACCCGGCGGTCCACATGGTGCCGACCTCGAGCCAGTCGATCCAGTCGCGGTATTCGCGCAGTTTGGGCGTTCGGAAAGGGTCCTCGTCGCGGTAGAGGTCGAGGCTGGGCACCTCGCGCAGGATGACGCCGTCGTCGAGCTCGGGGTACGGCTGGCCGGAGAACACCTCGACGTGGTGCCCGAGTGCAACGAGTTCACGGCTCAGATGGCGGAGGTAAACGCCCTGGCCACCGCAGGTGGGTTTGCTGCGGTAGGACAGCAGCGCGATCCGCAGCGTTCGCTCCCGCACGGACACCCCTTTCTCGCCGGTAAGGCCCGAAGACGGGCGTGTACCGTAAAGATGACCTTAGTGCGAGAAGGCTACCATCCGGTAGGTTGGCGAGAATTGTTCACAGTAGCTCTCGCAGGCCGTGCGAACTGCGAAGTCGCGGTAACCGAGCGTGGTTCGGTGGAACGCGTTCTAGGTGGCTTGATGCCCTATTGGGGCGCTTAGCTGTACATTCCCGTCCCAAAGGGACGCGGGACGCGATCGTTGGAGGACCCCTTGGCCAGGCGCGCTCTGATCACCGGCATCACCGGCCAGGACGGTTCCTACTTGGCGGAGCACCTGCTGGAGCAGGGCTACGAGGTCTGGGGGCTGGCGAGGGGGCAGGCGAACCCGCGGGTGTCCCGCATGCGCAAGCTGCTCGCCGACGTGCACGTGGTGCGGGGCGACCTGCTGGACCAGGGGTCGCTGATCTCCGCGGTGGAACGGGTTCAGCCGGACGAGGTCTACAACCTGGGCGCGATCTCGTTCGTGCCCATGTCGTGGGAGCAGGCCGAGCTCACGGCCGAGGTGACCGGGATGGGCGTGCTGCGGATGCTCGAGGCGATCCGCGTGTGCTCGGGGGTGTCGCGGGGTGGCGGGAGTGCCGGTTCCTCCGGACAGATCCGCTTTTATCAGGCTTCGTCCTCTGAGATGTTCGGCCAGGTCAGCGAAACCCCGCAGACCGAGAGCACCGCCTTCCACCCGCGCTCGCCGTACGGGGTCGCGAAGGCGTACGGACACTTCCTCACCCAGAACTACCGCGAGTCGTACGGAATGTTCGCGGTGTCCGGAATCCTGTTCAACCACGAGTCGCCGCGGCGCGGAGCCGAGTTCGTCACCAGGAAGGTCTCGCTCGGGGTGGCCAGGATCAAGCTCGGGCTGGCCACCCAGCTGCGCCTCGGCAACCTGGAGGCCCGGCGCGACTGGGGGTTCGCCGGCGACTACGTCAAAGCGATGCACCTCATGCTGCAGTCCGACAGCCCCGAGGACTACGTGATCGGGACCGGGCGCATGAAATCGGTCAGGGAGCTGGTGGAGGCGGCGTTCGCGGCGGCGGGGCTCGACTGGGAACGGCACGTCGTGACCGACCAGGCGCTGCACCGGCCGGCCGAGGTCGACCTGCTCTGCGCCGACCCCAAGAAGGCGCGGGCGCAGCTGGGGTGGGAGCCCAAGGTGTCCTTCGACGAGCTCGTCGCCATGATGGTCGACTCCGACCTCCGCCTCCTCACCGCCGGCGGCGACCCCGACCAAGACTCCTCCTGGCCGTAGATCACCTCCTCCTTTTGTTTTTTACGGCACCGCCAACGTCCGCCAGTCGCCGTCGTCGGCGCGCCTCTGTCCAGGGGAACGGCCGCTGACCGGTCAGTGGCGCGCCGCCGTTACGGCGCGCACGGGCACCGTCCGCGTGGTCACTTCCTTCCCGAGAAGGCCTTGAACGGGCCGGACCGGCGGGTCGCCGACGTGTAGGTCTCGTGACTGGGCCGTGTTCGTCGGCACCCTATTGACAAAAAGGATTTTTACGTAAAGGATAGTTTTTGCGATGAGAGACATTCTGTACCTCGAAGACATCGAGCAGGCCGAGGCGCTGCTCAAACCGCAGCGCGTGGAGGTGCTGCGGCAGCTGGCCGAGCCGCGCACCTGCTCGCAGGTCGCCGAACTGCTCGGCCAGACGCCGCAGCGGGTCTACTACCACGTCAAGCGGCTGGTCGACGCCGGTCTCGTCGACCTGGTGGCCGAGCGCAAGGTCCGCGGGATCAGCGAGGGCATCTACCAGGCGGGCGCCCGGTCGTACTGGCTGTCACCCCGCCTGGTGGGCCGGATCGGGCTGCGCAAGGCACGCGACGAGCTGAGCCTCGGCTACCTGCTCGACCTCATGGAGGAGGTGCAGGCCGACATCGCGGCGCTCGACAGGACCGCGCCGGAGCTGCCGTCACTGGGCCTGTCCGGAGAGATCCACGTGCACCCGGAGAACCGACACCGGTTCATGACCGAGCTGCAGACCACGCTGCAGGACCTGTTCACCAGGTACGGCGGCGCGGAAGGCGACGCCTTCAAGATCGCCGTCGCCTGCTACCCCAAGACCACGGACCACCCCGCAGAGGAGCAAGACGATGACTGAGCCCATGATCATCCGTGTCCGCGTGCAGGCGCCGCTGAAGACCGTCAGGCACGCGCTCACCGACCCCGCCGCGCTGCGCGTCTGGCTGGCGGAGCACGCGGAGGTGGCGCTGCCCGGCACGTTCGCGTTCTGGGGGCGCAGCATCCCCGAAGGCGACGCGCCGCACCAGCGGCCGCTGCACGCCGACGAGCGCACGTTGCGGTTCGCGTGGCTGCTCGACGGCGAGGAGACGACCACCGAGTTCACCCTGGAGGAGGACGGCGACGCGACCATCGTGGCGGTGTCCCAGACGCACTTCGACTTCCAGGACGTGATCACGGGGAAGAGCATCCGGGGCGTGCTGCAGACGTTCTGGTGCTGCGCGCTGGCCAACCTGGCGGAGCACGTCGAAGGGCGCGAGCTCACGCCGAGAATCGACTTCACCTCCACGGAGATGCGGGCCCAACTCACGATCGACGCCTCGCCGTCCGACGTGTTCGACTCGCTGACCGACTCCGAAGCGGTGACGCGGTGGTTCGGCTACCCCGTCGGCATCGAGCCGTACGTCGGCGGGCGCTTCGCCATGGGCGGGCTGGACAACAACCCCGACCCGGCCAAGGTCGTCGAGCTCGAGCCCGGACGCAAGTTCTCCGTGGACTGGGGCGACGCGGGCATCGGTACGTGGGAGCTGGAGGGATCCGGCGGCAGGACGCGGCTGACGTTGACGCAGAGCGGCTTCGACGAGGCGCGGCCCCCGTACCCGGCGTGGGGCGGCTTCCTGTCGGGTCTCGCCGAACTGCGGCGCTACCACGAGGTCCCGGACTGGCAGCCGATGTTCCTGCCGTAGACCGCCGCACGAGCGCGGATACCTGGCCGGGTCCCTGACCTTTCCCCGAAGGGCTCGGCCGCGCGCTCCCGTAAGACTCGGGGACGCCGCGCCCGTGACCGTCCACGGGCGGGCAGATCGTACGGACGCCGAGCGTCGTGCCCGTGACCCTTCATCGTCGTCGTCCACAACTTCGAGGCCGCTGACCCGACGTTATCCACAGAACGTGGTTCGGCGTGTTGGTGGCCCGGACCGCCGCAGCATCCTTGGCGGCATGCAGCAGCCATCCCGCACCACCTCGCTGATCGCCCGCGCCGCCAGGATCACCCGGGCGGTCCCGCAGGCCGTCGCCTGCCGTCGCACGGCCGCCCACGTCTGGGGCGCGGGCGTCCTGACCAGCCCGGAAGCCGACTGGCCCGTCGAGCTGGCCGCCCCCGCCCACGTGGCGCTCCCCGGGTGCGTCACCTACGTGACCCCGGTCCCCGGCGCCGACGTCACCATGCACAACGGTGTCCGCCTCACCACCATGGAACGTACGGCGCTCGACTGCGCCCGCTGGTTGCCGCGCATGGACGCCGTGGCGGTTCTCGACCGGTTCGCCGCGAAGGGGGTGGACCTGGAGGTGTTGTGGCGCCGGCCGCTCAACTCCTGGCGCCTGCGAGACACGCTCGGCATGGCCGATCGCGGAGCCCGCTCGCCCAGGGAGAGCTGGCTCAGAGTCATCCTGCTGGAGGGCGGCCTTCCCCGGCCGGCCACCCAGCTCAGGGTCGAGCTGGGCGACGGCCGGCCCGCCTACCTCGACCTGGGATGGGAGGAGTACAAGGTCGCGGTCGAGTACGACGGCCGGATCCACCACACCTCGCCCGCCGATCAGCGGCACGACGGTGACCGGAGGAAGGAGCTGCGGCGGTTGGGCTGGCGGGTGATCGCCGTCCGGGGAGATGTCATCCCCGGCCAGGTTCCCGACCTGCTCCGGCAGGTGGCCGACGCGCTGCTGGAGCGCGGCTGGCGGCCCGGGCTCGGCGGCACCGAACGCATCCAGCGCCGCATCCGCGCGGCCTGCCACAAGACCCGCTACCGCCCAGGCGTGTGAGCCATGCGCACCGCGAGCCGTGCGCGACCGCGTCGCACGTCGTGGCCGCGCGCGGATAAGGCGATGGGAGTGGCCGTCCCACCGAGGTCGCGCAAGGCAGAGCACGACACCGGCAACCGGGTGGCCGTACGTAGGGGAGCCGTGACCGGGGTGGAAGTGCGCGGGCCGAAGAGCGGCGCCCGTACACGCGCCGATCAGTGAATTGCTACGAGAGCATGGACGCGACTGTCACTGTCCGTAATTGCTATGTAACATTTGGTGTCATGCCGTCCCCCCGACATGACACTCTGGTCAAGATGTTCAGCGACCGTCCGCAACTCGCCGTGGAGATCCTGCGTGACCTTATGGGAGTAAAACTCCCCGACACCCCGTTGATCCGGCAGGAGGAGCGGACCTTCAACACCCGAAACTCCGACGACATCGAAGTCGATCTGATCTTCACTCTTGGGCCTCCCAATCAACCCGCACATGCCATCATCGTCGAGATCCAGCAGGGCACAGCCAAAGATCCCCGGCAACTCGCCCGCTACGCCGCCGCCACCTGGCTGCTCCTGGGGTGCGACGTCACCGTTCTGCTCGTTTGCCCTGACCACAACACCGCCGCCCACTACGCGCGACCCATCGAGTCAGGACTGACCGGCTACCGCCTGCTCCCTGTGGTGCTGGGGCCGGACAGCGTTCCGGCCATCACCGACCCGCAGCAGGCCACGGCCAACCTCGACCTCGCCGCCATGTCCGTCATGATCCACGGCAAGGACCGCAAAGTCGTCGAGGCGTTCGCCACGGCACTCGCCGACACCCGCGACGAACACGCTCCGCAGTACTATGAATACGCCTACAGCATCGCCGCGCCCGAGATCCGCAGCCTCATGGAGGAGATCATGACGTCCACCACCTGGCCGGTCTACAGTCCCTTCGCCCGCGAGCACTTCGGCCGTGGCCTCCAAGAGGGCCAAGCCCAAGGCAAGGCGGAAGGCAAGGCGGAAGGAAGAGCGGAAGAGGCGGCCAGGATGGTGTTGCTGGTGCTGACCGCCCGTGGCTTCGACGTCCCCGATGACATCCGCGCCCGGATCGTCACCTGCACTGACGTGGCGGAGCTAGAGAGCTGGGCCGTCCGCGCCGCCACCACTGAGACCCTGCGCGACCTGTTCGACGAACCGGCGTGAGGCAGGGCTTTCTGCAGCCGGGTGCACACGGGAGCTCACTCAGGAGGGCAGAGCCGAACGCATCAGGGGCACCACTGCTCCGCCGAGCTGACGCGGCGCGGACGATCGCGTCGCCGGAGCCGTGACGAGGAATGCACGGTCGGGTCGTCAGCTGATGGTCACCGGGAGTTCCTTGATGCCGTTGATGAAGTTCGAGCGCAGCCGCCGGGCCGGGCCCGTCCGGCGGCTGCGCTCGAACTTCATCAACGGCATCAAGGAACTCCCGGCCGTCTC
>NZ_SMLD01000191.1:0-16588 GCF_004352805.1 Nonomuraea mesophila | reverse complement strand
CGCCCCCAGGGATCGAGCGGCAGACACCACAGGGGCCCGGCCCCGGCAGCCATGCGCAGGGCCGGCCCCGTACGCCGCGGCAGCAGGGTGACCCCCATCGTGTTGTCCGTGGCCGCGGCGGTCCTCGTGGCCGCCGGGGTGCTCGTGTGGCAGTGGAGCGGCGAGGAGACCCCCGGCCTGCGCCTGGAGGCGGGTACGGGCCGTTCGGGCGACGAACTGTTCACCGTTCCCGCGGCCGGCGACGGCGTCAACCAGAAGCTCAACGACATGGCCTCGGCGGGCCGCGCGGTGGTGGCGGTCGGCAGCGACACGACGAGCCCCACGCCGCGCCCCCTGTTCCTGTTCTCGCCGGACGGAGGCAGGACCTGGCAGCTCGGCCAGGTGAGCGGCGTCTCCACACCCACGGTCCAGCGGGTGGTCGGCGGCGACGGGCGCTGGCTGGCCAGCGGCGGCGACGGCTCGTCGGGCGAGCGCGGCCTGTGGACCAGCACCGACGGGTTCAGCTGGACCGCCGTCGAGCGGCCGGGCCCTGACGCGTTCCGTGCCGGTGACCACATCCACGACATCGCGCGTACGGCCTCCGGGTTCGTCGCGGTGGGGCGTACGACGGGGGAGGACGGCGGGTCCGGGGCCGCGGCCTGGCGCTCGGACGACGGCGCCCGCTGGGAGCGCGTCGAGACAAGGGGGCTGGAAGTACGCGAGATCAGAGCCGTGGTGGCCAAGGGCGACACGGTCGTGGCCATCGGGCAACCCGCGGTCGGCGAGGGATCGCGGGTGCTGCGCTCGGCCGACGGCGGGCGTCACTGGCAGGCGACCGGCTTCCAGCTCCCCGAGGCCCTGCCGCGTACCGGCACGCTTGGCCTGCTGCCCAAGCAGTTCGTCCTGGTGCCGACGCGGCAGCGCACGGTCACGGGAGACGTACGCGTCTACTGCTCCCCTACGGGGGCGCAGTGGAAGCAGTGCGGCACCATCGGAGGTCTGAGCGGCGAGAGCCCCGGCGTGGAGTCGCTGATCTCCCACAAGTCCGGCGTCGCGGCGATCACGCAGGCGGGCCTCGGCAAGTACACCGTGCTGACCAGTACGAACGGCAGCGACTGGGACAAGCGGGCGGATTTCGCGGACCTGCGCGGTGCGACGTTGCGCGGGTTCACGATCTCCGACGCCGGCACCCTGTTCGCGGGCGGCGACCAGGCGGCGTCCGACGTCGACAACCAGCTCGTGCTCATGGCCGCGCCCGCGCGCGGCGAGGCGACGCGCGTCAAGCTCGGCGAGGTCGAGGGCCTGGCGCGGATCGCGCGCGAGACGACCGCGCTGACCAGCTTCTCCGGCAGGTACGTCGCCGTCGGCGCGGCATCCGGCGACGCCGGCCTGTGGACGATCAAGAACTGGCAGAACTGGAAGTCGATGAGCCTCGGCGGGCCGGGCAGGCAGTCGCTGGAGGACGTCGCGCACGGGGAGCGGGGCTGGCTGGCGGTCGGCGCCACCGAGACGAACGTCGCCGTCACCGACCCTCTCCTCGTGACCTCCGCCGACGGCGAGAGCTGGAAGCGGATCGAGGTCTCCGGCGACCTGGCCCGCGAGCGGGACCATCCCTCCCTGACGACGCACGTGGTGACGTCCGGCGACCAGGGGTACGTGCTCGCGGGCGAGTCCAAGGACCAGGCGGGCGTGACGCGGGCGGCCCTGTGGTTCACTCCTGACCTGCGCAAGTTCACCAGGTCGGACAAGCTGCCGCAGGGCGGCTCAGGCGTGCGCATCCACGACGCGGTCGCCAGCTCGGACGGCTTCGTGGCCGTGGGCGGCTCGGGCGCGGCCGACCAGGAGAACAGCGTCGTGTGGCATTCGGACGACGGAGTCAACTGGACCGCCCGCGATCCGGTGTCCCCGCCCGACGCCACCTCGGCCGGGCTCCGGCGGGTCACCTCGTACCAGGGCAAGCTGGTGGCGATCGGCACGGCGCTGGTCGACGGCGCGCGGCGGGCGTTCGCGGCGGCCTCCGACGACGACGGCGCCACGTGGCGTACGGCCTGGCTGCCCGCGGAGCAGGCGGCGGCGGTCTACGACCTGGCGGCGGCCGATGAGGGCCTGGTGGCGGTCGGCTGGCACGGCGCTCCCGGCCAGGGCGACAGCGCGGCCTGGACCTCGCAGGACGGCCTGTCGTGGAACCGGATGGCGCTGACGAAGGACCGGCTGGCGGGGCAGGGCATGCAGTGGTTGTCGGCGGTGGCGGTCTCGCGCGCGGAGGTCGTGGCGCTCGGCCGGTCCACGACGTACAACGCCGACCATCTGATCCTGTGGACCTCCAGCCTGTCGGCCAGCAGGTAGGGGTGCGGGCGCCTCGCTCAGCGGGGCAGCACCCCCCAGCCGGTCAGCGTGTCGAGCAGGCCCTCCGTGAGCGGCAGCCGGGCCAGCTCGTCCGTGCCGCACCACCGCACGTCGGCGGCGTCGTCCCCGGCCGCTGGGGTCCCGCCGGTGACGGCCGCGAGATAGTCGCGGATCACGTACGTGACCCCGCTCGGTCCTGGGCGTTCCACCGTGCCGGCCAGGCGGCCGACCTCCACGTGCAGTCCCGTCTCCTCCATGACCTCGCGCCGCAGGCCTGCGGCGTCGCTCTCACCGGGTTCCAGCCTGCCTCCGGGGACGGACCACAGGCCCATGCCGGGCGGATGTCCACGCTGCACAAGGAGAATTCGGTCATCAGCATCGAAAATCACCGCACCAACGCAATTTACGCGCACATGACCAAGATTACGACGAGATAACGAGAAGTGCCCTTGACGCAACGCCGCGACAGGAAGCACCGTGGGTAGCTGTGAGAGCGGCTGCAACCTGCCCACGGTGTTTTGGCCGGCTTCACGAGCCGAGCGCCTGGTCGAGTGCGTATCGATGCGACACGCACGGGGATGTCCTGCCCTACCAGCCTCCGTGGCCGCCGACCGGTACGGCGCTGGAGGCCATCCGCAAGAGCTCCGTCGTCCCCGTGTGGCTGCCCTGGCCGTTGCCGGCCGGGTGGCTGGTGACCGGCTTCGGCGAGGTGGGCGACCAGCGCACCGGCGCCCGCGCCAGCGTGGTGGCGCTGAGCGGGCCCTCGCTCACTGAAGGACCTGCCGACCTGCTCGTCATCGCGGAGGAGCCGGGCATCGGGCTGGGGGCGGCCTACGCCGGGCTCGACGGCCCCGACCCGGGGGCGGGGTTCGACGCCGGCCCGCCGAACGCCAAAATTCAGGTGCTCGGCCACCCCACCGCCCTGTGGTGCGTGAGCGGGCAGGCCGACCGCGCCGTCTACGCAGGCGAGGCGCTGGGCAACTGGCTGTGGACGATCATCTGGCCGGCCGATGCCGGTTGCCTCATCGCGTTGTCCGAACTATCGCTGATCGACGCGCGGGATCACGACCTGGATGTCCCTTTCGGTGCGTTCTCTCCCCGCCTCGACACCTAGGACGGCCAACGGCGATTCGCGCTCTCCTGTAGACGGGCTAGAGTTCGGAGACGTGACAGCGCGTATCGAGCGAGTGGTGACCGAGGGCGTCGTCGACATCGACGGCACCGAGCACAAGGTCGAGAACAACACCTGGATCGTGGGTGACGACGACGAAGTGATCGTCATCGACGCGGCGCGTGACGCCGAGAAGATCCTTGAGCAGGTCGGCGAGCGGGAGGTGCTGGCCGTCATCTGCACGGCGGGCCTGCCCGACCACGTCGGCGCCTCCATCGAGGTGGCCAGCAGAGACGAGGCCGTCGTCGCCCTGCACCCCAAGGACAAGCCGCTGTGGCGGGAGACCTGGTCGGAGACCTGGCCTGACATCGACATGGAGGACGACGGCGTCTTCGAGGTGGCCGACGTCCAGCTCGACGTCATGGAGACCCCTGGCGTCTCGCCCGGCGGCGTGTCGCTCTACTGCGAGGGGCTCGGAGCCGTGTTCACCGGCAAGGCCCTGCAGGCCGACGGCCCCGGCAAGCTGGGCGGCGAATATCCCGCACTGGCCGACCAGCTGACCTCGATCGGCGGGCGGCTGTTCACGCTGCCCGGCGAGACGCGGATCCTGGCCGCCCACGGCGACGAGGTCACGGTCGGCGACCTGGAGCCGCACTTCGACGACTGGGTGTCCGGGTCGCTGACCCGCGTCGACACCGAGCCGGCAGACGACGGCCCGCTCACCGACGGCACCAAGATCTCCGGCATCCGCCTCGGTCCCGGCAACGAGTGAGGCCATGAACAGGGTGGGCCGGTTCCGCCCGCCGCCCTCGCGGGGCGGGAACGGATGAACACGCAGCTTCCGCTGGAAGGGATGCCGCGGCGGCTCTACTCCTGCACGCCGTCGCGGCTGAACGCCTGGCTCGACTGCCGCCGCCGCTACCGGTTCACCTACCTGGACCGGCCGCAGCCGTCCAAGGGTCCCGCCTGGGCGCACAACAGCGTCGGGGCGAGCGTGCACAACGCGCTGGCGGGCTGGTGGCGGGAGCCGTACGAACGCAGGACCCCGCTGACGGCGGCCGTGCTCCTCACGAACGGGTGGATCACCGAGGGGTTCAGGGACGCGGAGCAGTCGGGCCGGTGGCTGGGGCGCGCCCGCGACCTCGTGTCCGGATATGTCGCGACGTTAGATCCTTCTGACGATCCGGTCGGCGTCGAACGCACGGTCGCCACCCGCACCAAGGTCGTCGCCCTGTCCGGCCGCATCGACCGGCTCGACCGGCGCGGCGACGAACTCGTCGTGGTCGACTACAAAACCGGCCGCCGCCCGCTCACCCAGGACGACGCCCGTTCGTCGCTCGCCCTGGCCGCGTACGCCATCGCCGCCTCCACCATGATGCGCACGCCCTGCCGCACGGTCGAGCTCCACCACCTGCCGACCGGCGAGATCGTGCAGTGGCGGCACACCGAGGAGTCGCTCACCCGCCACCTGCGCCGCGCGGAGGAGATCGCGAGCGAGGCCGCCGAGGCCGACGAGCGTTACCGCGACGTCGTGGGCGCGCCCCCGCGCAGACCCGCGGAACGCCCGCCCGCAGCGTCCACCACCAGACCCACCACTGGGCCCGCCGCCGTCCCGCCGGAGGTGGATGAGATGTTCGCGCCCACGCCCGGGCCGATCTGCTCCTGGTGCGACTTCCGCCGCCACTGCCCCGAGGGGCAGGCCGCCGGGCCCGAGCGCCGCCCCTGGGACGGGCTCGCCGACTAGCCCGGACCGGTCAGTCCCCTGAGGCCTCTGCTCACGTCGTAACCGGCGGCGCCGAGCCGCTCCCTGGAAGCCCGCAACATCCGCAGCCTGGCCCGCGCCATCTCCGACGCCTCCTGGCGGGAGATGCGCGGCATGCTGGAGTACAAGGCCGCCTGGTACGGGCGCACGCTCGTGGCGGTGGACCGCTGGTTCCCCTCCTCCAAGCTGTGCTCGGCGTGCGGGGCCCTGCAGGAGACGATGCCGCTGAACGTCCGGGAGTGGATGTGCGCCTGCGGCGCGGTCCATGACCGGGACGTGAACGCGGCCAGGAACGTGCTCGCCGCCGGGCTGACGGAGAGCTGAAACGCCTGTGGAGCTGGTGTCAGACCTCAACGAGAGTCCTCTCGGACGGGCAACCGGCGATGAAGCAGGAACCCCTCACGGGCGACCGTGAGAATCCCCCTCGTTCACGAGAGGGAGGATGTCAACGCCAGCCTGAACGCCCTTGGATGCCGTGCCGCGCACCCGCCTGCCGATCTCGCCGGCCTCCTCCGGGCTGCCGAACGTCACGCGGCCCACGAAGTCGGCGGTGCGGCGCAGGCGGCCGAAAGGGTCGTCCTGGAAATCGGAGTTTTGCCACGCCCCCATGGTGAACGCAGAATTACACGGCGCTGGACCTCGTGTCCAAGTAATGCTTCTCGGCCGCGTTCCAGAACCTCACCAGCGCCGCGGCCGTCGTCTCCGGCGCCTCCACGGCGGGGGAGTGCACGGCGCCCGGCAGGACCACGGAGTCGGCTCCGAGCCTGGCCGCCATCTCCGACTGCGCCTCCGGCGGCCACCCGTCGTCGTGCTCGCCGAACAGGACGAGCGTGGGCAGCTCGATCTGGCGCAGCTCGTCGGTGCGGTCGCGCACGGTCAGCACCTGCTCGGCCATCCGCGACAGGCCGGTCGGCGAGTTGCTGACCAGCCGCTTGTGCAGGAACTCCCTGATGTCGTCGGACACGTCGGCGGCCAGCGCCTCCGGCTCGAACCTGTGATGCCACAGATGCTCGAGGCCCAGCGTGGGCACCTCTTCGGTGATCTTCCTGGCGTTGCGTGCCCGGCGGCCCTCGATGGGCCCGGGGCCCGAGCTCATCAGCGTGAACGACGCGAACTTCGTCACCCCGTCGATCACCGCCTCCCTGGCCACCAGCCCGCCGAAGGAGTGGCCCACCAGGTGCACGGGCTCGCCGCCGCCGACGACCTGGGCCAGCGCGTCGATGTCGGAGCCCAGCGCGGCGCAGGTGTAGGCCGTGGGGTCGGCGGGGCCCGGAGTTTCGTACTGTCCGCGCAGATCGACGGCCACCACCCGGCGGCCGGACTGGGCCAGCGTCATCAGGACCGCGATGAAGTCCTCCTTGCTGCCCGTCAGGCCGGGGACCAGGAGCGCGGGCCAGCGCTCGATCACACCACTGACCGGAACCGCCTCCAGGACCGCGAACGTGCCCTGTGGCGTTTCCGTCTTCTGTGGTGCGACGCCAGGCGGCAGGTCGAGGAATCGCGGCGTACTCACGTGGGGCAACAATACCCAGAGGTCAGCGCCTCGACACCGCCATGGCCAGGACGCCGGTGCGAGTTCCGGGGAACGGGAACCGGGGGCCGTCCCCCCACATCCCCGTGCCGGGCGCTGAGCGGGTCGTGGGGTCGCCCGCGTACGTGGACGGGCTCATCGGGTCACCGGGCGGCCGCGCCACGCGCAGAGGCCCTCACGGCCCGCCGCGCGAGAGCCGTCCGTACGGACTCGTGCCGGACAGCCGTCCGGGGACCGTCTCCGCGCATGGAAAAGCGCGCACCCGTTCGGGGTGCGCGCTTTCGCCCGCCGTGTCAGCCGCCGGGGTCAGCCGACGCGGCGGCGGTTGCCGCCACCCCCGTTGCCTCCACGGGGCCCGCGCCGCTGCTGCTTGCGCTCGGTCGCCGCGGACGGGGCGATGTCGTCGTCGTCCGTGGCCAGGTCGGGCGACTGGAAGATCACCGTGAACGGGCTGGGCGGGATGATGCGGTCGGGCTCCTTGCGCGCCGGTGGCGGCGGCGTCGACAGGAAGCTCGGCTCCGGCTCGGCCGCCGCGTGCGTCGCCGGCTCAGGCCGGGCGACGGGCGCCACGGGAGCGACCGGCGCGGCCTCGGGCTCGGGCGTCGAGCCGTTACGAGTGTCCGGTGCGGAACCGGAGTCGCCCTCGGACTTGGCGGACCGGCGCGAGCGCGCGGGCTTGGCCGGCGCCTCCGGAGCCTCGGCCAGCGCCTGCTCGATCGCCGTGGACGCCGCGCCCCTGCGGGAACGGCCCCGCTTCGGCTCGGCGGCCTGGACCTCGTCCGCCGAGAAGATCGCTGGAGTCTCCTCCGTCTGGCTCTTCACGGTCTCGGCCTCCGTCGTCTCGGCGGGTGCGGTCTCCGCCAGCTCTCGCCCGCCGCGGGTGCGGCGGCGCTGGCGCGGCGTGCGGGCTGGGCGTTCCTCGCGCTCGTCGCGGCGGCGTCCGCCACGCCCGCGGATCCTGCCGGTCTCACCGAGGTCCTCGATGCGCTCCGCCGACAGCCCCGCGCGCGAGCGGCTTCCGTGCGGCAGGACGCCTTTGGTGCCCTCGGGGATGTCGAGCTCGGTGTAGACGTGCGGTGAGGTGGAGTAGGTCTCCTCGGGCTCGGCGAAGTCGAGCCCGAGCATCTGGTTGATCATCTTCCAGCGGGTCAGCTCCTCCCACTCCACGAACGTGACCGAGATGCCCGTGCGCCCGGCCCGGCCGGTGCGGCCGATGCGGTGCACGTAGGTCTTGTCGTCGGTGGGGCAGTCGTAGTTGACCACGTGGGTGACGTCGTCGATGTCGATGCCGCGGGCCGCCACGTCGGTGGCGACCAGCACGTCGATCTTGCCGTTGCGGAAGGCCCGCAGCGCCTGCTCCCGCTGGCCCTGACCGAGGTCGCCGTGCACGGCCGCGACCGCGAAACCACGCGTGTCGAGCTGCTCGGCGACCATGTCGCAGGCGCGCTTGGTCTCGCAGAAGACCATGGTGAGCCCGCGGCCCTCGGCCTGCAGCAGCCGGCCGAGGATCTCGATCTTGTCCATGCGGTGCACGCGCCAGACGAGCTGGCGGGTCAGCGGCGTGGTCTCGCCCTCGCCGCTTTCGAGTTCGGCGCGTACGTGCGTCGGGCGGTTGAGGTATTTGCGCGACAGCGCGACGATCTCGCCCGGCATGGTGGCCGAGAACAACATCGTCTGCCGTTGCGCCGGGATCAGTTTGAAGATCCGCTCGATGTCGGGCAGGAAGCCGAGGTCGAGCATCCGGTCGGCCTCGTCGAGCACGAGGGTGGTGACCTGGGACAGGTCGAGATGCTTCTGCTTGACCAGGTCGAGCAGGCGGCCCGGGGTGCCGACGATGACGTCGACCCCGGCCTTGAGCGCCTCGATCTGCGGCTCGTAGGCCCGCCCGCCGTAAACGGTCAGAACCCGGGAACCGAGCTTGCCCGCGGCGGTGACGAGGTCTTCGCTGACCTGGACGGCCAGCTCGCGGGTCGGTACGACGACCAGCCCGCGCGGCTTCTTGCGGTTCTTGCGCGGCTTGCCGATGCCCTGGAGCATGGCGATGCCGAACGCGTAGGTCTTTCCCGTGCCCGTGCGTGCCTGGCCGATGAGGTCCTGGCCGCTCAGTGCGAGCGGGAGTGCCATTTCCTGGATGGGAAACGGTGCGACGATGCCCTCGGTCTCAAGGGCATCGGCGATCTCTGGTGTGACTCCGAGGTCTCGGAAAGTCGTCAGCGTGGCCTGCCTCAGTCTCAAATGAAGGCGGGCCTGCCGGGACCGACGGGCGGAAAACAGCCCCCGTGTCGTGGGTCCTCGCGGTAGAGCCAGCCCTCTCGCGTCATCAGCGACCGCGCACCCGGGGAACGGGGGTCAATCGGGGGAAACCCCCCGAATTTACACAGTGCGGTCGCACTTTCACAGAGCAGTGTACTCGATACCACAACGCTGGCCGAGCTTGCATATGTTCCCGAAGATTCCATGAGCCCCGCAAAGTACGCTGCCATCCATGAAGGAGTCTCCTGGAGTCGTCGATCTGCTCGGTGTGCTGGCCTACGCGGAGTTGAGCGCCTACGCGCGAATGACCGAGGACGCCGCGTCCCTCGCGCCCTCTCTCACCGACCGGGCGGCGCTCAGCGAGCTCGCCGTCACCGAGTTCGCCCATTTCCGCCTGCTGCGCGACCGGCTGGCCGAGCTGGGCGCCGATCCCGCGGAGGCGATGTCGCCGTTCGTCGCGGCGCTGGACGCCTGGCACGCGCAGACCCGGCCGGCCGACTGGTTGCAGGCGCTGGTCAAGACGTACGTGGGCGACGGCATCGCGCTCGACTTCTACCGGGAGGCGGCCAGGCACCTCGACCCGTCGATCGCCAAGCTGGTCGATGAGGTGCTGGTGGACGAGGGACGGTCGAAGTTCGCGGTGGAAGGGGTGCGGGCGGGCATCCAGGCCGATCCGGCGGTGAGCGGGCGGCTGGCGCTGTGGGCGCGGCGGCTCGTCGGCGAGGCGCTCAGCCAGGGGCAGCAGGTGGCCTCGGCGCGGCCGGAGCTGGCGCTGCTGCTGATGGAGTCGGCCGGCGAGGGCCACACGGACATATCCCGACTTTTCGCGAAACTGACCGAGGCTCACAACAAACGGATGGCGGCCATGGGCCTTTAGGTCAGGCGCGTTGTCGGCATCGGGCGGCGCGCGGGCACGCAACGGTTGTACCGTGCCAGTCATGAGGGCCTCGCGCCGCTACCGTACGATCTCGACGAGATGCAGGCCGGAAAGCTGGACTCCGCGGGCAGTGTTGCGGAGACAGAGCGCCGTCTGCCCGGCCACGGAGCCGAGGCGGCACACCGTGCCCCGGCCGCGCAGGCCCAGGGGCTGCCGGTTCGGAAATCCCCCCGCCCGAAGGTGAGCCGCCCAGGGTGAACCGCCCGCCTGGGAGGAGCCGCCCGGGCGAGGGGGTGAGCCGAGCCAGGAAAGCGAGCGGTGTGCCTGCGCCGGGGCACGGCGCGTGCGCCGCACCCCGCTCACAGGTTCTAGAGCGTGCCGCCGAAGCCGACCGGCCTCGACTCGTCCTCACCGATCTCGATGAAGCCGAGCGCGGCGACCGGCACCACGATGCGCCTGCCCTTGCTGTCGGTGAGGGTGAACACACCACGCTCGACCGACAACGCGTTTCTGATCTCCTCCTCCACCTGCTCGGCGGTGAGGTCGGTTTCGACAACGAGCTCGCGGTGCACGGAACGCACGCCGATCTTGACTTCCATCCTGGCTCCCTAGTCGACGGGGCTGGCTCACTCCCCATGGTGACCGTTCGTACCGGCGGCGACCGCCGCTGATCGCGCCCAGCGAACGGGTTATGCCGTACGCGGAAAACCGCTGATGCCGCGCCAGGCGAGCCGGGCCATGAGCTGCTCGGCCGCGTCCTTCGGGATCGAGCCGTGCGTGGTGACCCAGTAGCGGGCGCTCACCTCCGCCATGCCGACCAGGCCGACACCGAGCAGGTGCGCCTCGTCGCTGGTGCACCCGGTGTCCTCCTGGATGACCGCGCTGACCATCTCGGCGCACTCCCGCAACGACCGCTCCACCCGCTGACGGACCGGCGCGACGTTGCGCAGATCGGACTCGAAGACCAGCCGGAATGCCTCGCCCTGGGTGGAGACGAAGTCGAAGAACGCGCTGAAGGTGGCCTGCACCCGGAGTTTGTTCTCCTGGGTGGAGGCCAGCGCCTCGCGGCACCGGTTGACCATGTCGTCGACGTGGAGGTCGAGCAGCGCCAGATAGAGCTCCAGCTTGCCGGGGAAGTGCTGGTAGAGCACCGGCTTGCTGACGCCTGCCCGCTCGGCGATCTCGTCCATGGCGGCCGCGTGATAGCCGTTCTCGACGAACACTTCCTGCGCGGCGCTCAGCAGCTGCCGGCGTCGGGCGAGTCGGGGCAGCCGGGTGCCCCGGGGCTTCGCGTCCGGGGTTGCGGTCACGCGGGTCTCCATAGGTCTCTCAGCGGGGCTGTGCGGACATCCTACGGGCGCGTCGACGAGCGCTCGGTGACGATGGTCACCGACCAGCCGGCTTCGCGCAGGGTCATCGCCGTGGAGCCGGCTCAGCGATAGCCGTCGTCGTCGTCGAGCTCCACGACGCGGTCCTGGTCGGCCGCGTCGGCGGGGTCGACGTCGAGCGGCAGCTCGCTGCGCAGCCTGCCGACGGGGCGGATCTCGCGCTGCTGCTCGGCGGCGTCGGCCTCGGGCGTCTCGATCGAGCGCTCGTCCTCCGCCTCGTAGGTTTCGTCCCCGCGGATGTCCATCTCTGACATGTGGTCCCCCTCTTGGTGTGGACGCGTCCAGACTACGCCCGGCTGAAAAGGTCGCCGCGTTTCTCCACTCTGGCGAGTACGTCAGGCGCCGTGAACACCAGCTCCTCGGGACGCTCGCAGCTCTCGACCTCCTTCCACAACAGGGGTGTCGAGACCGTCGGCCGCTCCCTGGCCCGCAGCGAGTACGGCGCCACGGTCGTCTTGGCCGGGTTGTTCTGGCTCCAGTCGATGAACACCTTGCCCGGCCTGGCCTTCTTCGCCATCACGCTGACGATCTCCTTCGGCCGCTCCTTCTCCAGCAGCTGGGCCAGCCGTTTGGCGAAGGCGGACGGCTCCTCGCGGCAGTCCCAGCCGGCGTACAGCTGCATGCCCTTGTTACCGCTGGTCTTCGGCACCGCGACGAGCCCTTCGTTCTCGAGCACGTCGCGGAGCAGCAGCGCCACGCGGCAACACTCGACGATCGTGGCGGGCGGCCCCGGGTCGAGGTCGAACACGAGCGTGTCGGGCGGCAGCGCCTCCCCGTCGTCGTCGACGCGCCACTGGGGTACATGCAGCTCGAGCGCGGCCAGGTTGGCGTAGTAGACGAGGGTGGGCAGGTCCTCGACAACGGCGAAGTCGATGCTCTCGCGGTTCTTGGTGCTGCCGGGCGCGGGCAGGTTGACCCGTCTGACCCAGTCGGGGGTGTGCTCGGGGGCGTTCTTCTCGAAGAAGGACTGGCCGCTGACGCCGTTCGGGAACCGCTTGACGGTCAGGGGCCTGCCGGCGAGATGCGGCAGCAGGACGGGGGCGATGCGGCTGTAGTAGTCGATGACCTCGGCCTTGGTGAAGCCGTAGTCGGGATAGAGCACCTTGTCCAGGTTGCTCAGCGCCAGCTCGCGCCCGTCGACCTTGACCGGCACCTTCATGGCGTCACCTCCGAGGGGAGCTTGTCGGGGCGCAGCCCGCGCCACACGGGGTGCCGCAGCCGCTGCTCGTCGGTCCACATCGTGTAAGCCACCTCCCCGACGAGATCAGGCCTAACCCACCGATTCCGCCACGGAACCTCGTTGCAGAACGGGCTGCGCGCGACCTCCAGCGGGCGCAGCCGGTCGTGGAGATCATCCAGTACGGCGTCCGTGAACCCCGTGCCGACGTGCCCCACGTACATCAGCCCGGCGTCGGTGAACACGCCCATGAGCAGCGAGCCGATCCCGCCGGCCCGGCGTCCCTTGCCGGGCTTCCAGCCGCCGATCACCACCTCCCTGGTGCTCAGGTTCTTGACCTTGACCCACCAGGGGGAGCGGGTGCCCGGCCGGTAGGGCGCGTCCAGCCGCTTGGCGACCACACCTTCCAGGCCCTGCTCGTACGTGGCCGCCAGCAGGTCGGAGTCGCCGGGGAAGCACGGGGGCGCGCCGACGTCCAGCTCGTCGAGGAGCGCGCGGCGCTCGCGGTAGGGCAGGTCGAAGAGCGGCATGCCGTCGAGGTAGAGCAGGTCGAACGGCATGTACGTGACGGGGTGCCGCTTGAGCGCGGCGGGCTCCGGGTCGGTCTGGTGCATCCGGTGCTGCAGCCGGACGAAGCTGGGCCTGCCCTTCGGGTCCAGTGCCACGACCTCGCCGTCGATGATCGCGTTCTTCACCCCGAACTCTGAAATGAACCCCGGAATCTCCGGATATCGCCGCGTGTACTCGACCCCGTGCCGCCCCGTCACCCGTACGCCGCCCTCGATGTGGACAAGAGCCCGGATGCCATCCCACTTGACCTCAAGCCCGTACATGTCACGATCGGAGGGCAGCTCTCCCGGTACGGCAAGCATTGGTTCGACCGGGTATGGCATTGGTTGCCCCATGACGGGTATGTGCCCATCGGTGGGCCGTTGAGTGCTGAGGAGTTGCGTATGCGCAGCATCTGGAAAGGTGCGATCTCCTTCGGGCTGGTCACCATCCCGGTCAAGCTCTACTCGGCGACCGAGCAGAAGGACGTGACCTTCCACCAGGTGCACCGCGAGGACGGCGGGCGGATCCGGTACAAGCGCGTGTGCACCGTCGACGGCGAAGAGGTCCCCTACTCCGACATCGCCAAAGGGTACGAACTGGCCACCGGCGAGGTGGTCGTGCTGACCGACGAGGACTTCGAGGGACTGCCGCTCAGCACCTCACGCCGGATCGACGTGCTCCAGTTCGCCCCCGCGGACCAGATCGACCCCATCTACTTCGCCAAGTCGTACTACCTGGAGCCGGACGCGCAGGGGGCGAAGCCGTACGTGCTGCTGCGCGACGCCCTGGAGAGCTCGGGCCAGGTGGCGGTGGTCAAGGTGGCGCTGCGCCAGCGGGAGTCGCTGGCCACGCTGAGGGTCAGGAACGGCATCTTCGTCCTGGAGACGATGCTCTGGCCCGACGAGATCCGCACGCCCGACTTCCCCTTCCTTGAGGAGGACATCGAGGTACGCGCGCAGGAGCTCAAGATGGCCGAGTCGTTGATCACCACCATGGAGTCCGACTTCGACCCGAGCGAGTACCACGACACCTACCGCGAGGCCCTGCAGGAGGTCATCGAGGCGAAGGTCGCGGGCAAGGAGGTCGTCGCCGCCCGCGAGGAGGAAGAGGAAGGCCCCGCCGTGGACCTCATGGCCGCGCTGAGGGCGAGCGTCGAGGCGGCCAAGAAGGAACGGGAAGGCGCTCCGGCCAAGCAGAAGAAGGCCGGAGGCGGCAAGTCCAAGGACGAGGACAAGACCGCTTCCAAGCGCAAGACCCGCAAGTCCGCGTAAGCCCGCGCCCCGGCTGGGGTCGAGAGCCGCCGGGGTGTGGCCGCTGGATGAGCCCGACGCGCGATCAGCGCTCCCGGCGTCCACGACAGCCTGGCGCTGGAACCGCTGATGCGGTCGATCCCCGCCTGTTCGCTCCCCACACAGTCCCGCGACGCCGCCAGGCCGGGTTCCAGCCGCCGTGGTGACAAGGGCCACGACCGTCCCCACTCGCGCACCTTCGCGCGCGGCCGTGGCATCACCTAGCACCCGCCGTGGGATCGAGTCCAGCCGGCACCTGGGGACGTCACCGATGGACCGTCCTGTGCCGGCAGGCTGCCGCCGGTTCGCCGAATGAGTGCTTCGGCGGAGCGGCCGGCCCGTCCGCACGGGCTGCCGGCGACCCTGTCATGATCGTTCACCAATTCGGACATAACGGATAATTCATGGTATTTCATTGCATAAATGTGTAATGGAAGCAATAACATTGTTAATGCCTAGCAAAATGGGGCGATAGCTGTTTGTCTCACCTCGTGGCGGAAATGACATTCCGTGGATGACTCTTCAGCAGGCGTCCAACACTGTTTTCTGTTTATCGGGAAACGCGAGAACGGGGCAATCGATCCTTTAGGGGGAAAACGCAATGCCCAAGCTCAAGAGTGCTATCGCAGGCCTCGCCATCAGCACGGCCCTGACCGGCGGCGTCGTCGCCGTTGGTGCGGCGACGACCTCGTCCGCCGCCGGTGCCGCCACCCAGGTCAGCACCGGCACCTCCGTGGTCGCGGGTGGCTGCCATGGCTGGTGGCGCTGCGGATGGCGCCGTCACCACCACCACAAGCTGCGGGTGAAGGTGAGGGTGCACAACAGGAACCGCAACATCAACAGGTTCCCGCGGCCGACTCCGACTCCGACGATCACCATCACCGCAACTCCTGCCGCAGAAGAGTAAGGTGACCCGCCGGACGGCGCAGGAATGATCGGTCGTCTTTCACGTGCGGTCTCCGCTCGCGGGGGAGTGGAATCGACCAGGTGAAATTCCGGCCCTCGGGGACGGCTCGTGCAATTCTCGCACGGTCCGTCCCCGAACAGCATTTCCTCACTTCGTTACGGCAATTCCTGGCGAGGGTTCCGCCGGCATCAGCCGCGGGGCCCTCGCCGTCGTCGTTCGGATGGTGGTCGGGTTCTCTTTGTCGCGCAGCATTGCTTAATGGCCACGTAGGTGTCTGTGGTTAGGAAAGGCTTGCTAATTCCCGTTAGATGGCGATTGTGTCGGATATATGCAGACTGCGGATGAGCCGTTAGCGGTGATTCCGTGCTGCTGCCCGGAAATCCGGTGGCTGCCGGTAATCCGGGTGTGCAGAGAACGGGGCAATCGATCCTTTAGGGGGAAAACGCAATGCCCAAGCTCAAAAGTGTTATCGCAGGCCTCGCCGTCAGCACGGCGCTGACCGGTGGCGTGGTCGCCGCGGGCGCGACCACGAGTGCTGCCAGCGCCGCCACCACCCAGGTCAGCGCGGGCACGTCCGTCCTGGCGGGCGGCCACTGCCACAAGCGCCGCTGCGGCTGGGGCTGGGGCCGCTGGGGCAAGTGGCGCCGCCACCACCACCACGGCCACGGCCGCATCCGGATCGTCATCATCAACCGGAACCACAACCACAACCGCTTCGACCACGACCGGTTCAGGTGACCGGCTCGCTCACGGTCTGAGCCCGTGGCGCATTCTTTCCGCGCCGCAGTAGGGGTCCGCTGAAAGCGACGTACTCCTGCGAGAAAATGAGTGCCCGCATTCGACGGGAGAGGCGTCACCAGAGAATCGACGCCCTTTCCACGAATGCGGGCACTCGGCGTCCCCCACCCCTGCAAGCACGCCGCCGGGAAGCGTGCCGGCAGCTCACCAGGTTGCGGGCACGATCCCGGAGCACGGACGCCCGGGAACAGGACGACCAGGTCGATGCGGGCCGCGTGATCGACTCCAGGACACGTGCCGTCGTCCGTACGGGCGTTCGTATGTCCGGCGCCCGGAGACGCGTCCGGACGCCTGGCGCACGGACGGCCGAGCACGAACCCGATACATGGCCGGCTGACGCTTCACCACGTACCCGCCGAACGACGTACCCGCCGAACGACGGCCCCGCAGACCCGGACCTCGCAGACCCATGGACCACGGCCCCGGGCCACGGGTCGGCAGACGCGGACTCCGCGATGTGCGCTGCCGGGTGTCAGGTGCGGCGTGGCCGTATGCCGGTTGCGCGGAAGCCGGCGGTCCCGACACGCCGGCACGCGGACTCCCGGGCACGCAGACGCGCCCGGCACGCGCGGTCCAGACCGCGGACGTACCCGCGAACGGGATGCGGGCGGGCGACGG
>NZ_SMLD01000190.1:0-16722 GCF_004352805.1 Nonomuraea mesophila | reverse complement strand
AGGTCTCCCACCCTGTGAGGGGTTAAGGCTCCCGGTAGACGACCGGGTTGATAGGCCGGGTGTGGAAGCACGGTAACGTGTGGAGCTGACCGGTACTAATAGGCCGAGGACTTGACCACAAAGCATACTTTGTTTCTGAAGGTTGTTGCTCGCGTCCACTAGGCAATTCTGAGACAGCAAGCGGTTGCGTTTGTGTGTTTCGTGGGGTTACGGCGGTTATGGCGGGAAGGAAACACCCGGTTACATTCCGAACCCGGAAGTTAAGCTTCTCTGCGCCGATGGTACTGCACTCGGGAGGGTGTGGGAGAGTAGGTCACCGCCGGACAATCTTTGTGGGGGGTTCCACGCCTAGGGCGTGGAACCCCCCTTTTTTGTGCCCGATGAGCGGCTGCCGGCTTCGTACCGGATGGCTGCCGTGGGTGATGTGGTGAGTGGAGAAGGGACCCGTGCGTGGTGGCACGGGTCCCTTCTCGTGGTTGGGGGTCGCTCCGGAGTTCGGTTACTTGGGGAGGACCAGGAGGGCGTCGCCGATGCCGCGTTCCGAGCCGTCGGACGGCCGGTTGACGACCTTGTTGTCGACCACCATCGCCGTCGACCCGCCGCCGTCCAGATTGATGGCGTGCTTGGCGCCCAGCCAGCGCATGAACTGGGCGGCCTCCACGAAGTTCGCGCCCACGGTGATGCCCGGCTGCCGGCCGTCGATGGTGGCCAGGATGAGGCTGCCGTTCTTCGTGGTGCCGACGAGCGTGCGCGGGTGACGGCGGAGGATCATGTTCATCGAGTCGTGGCCGTCACGCTTGGCGGTGATCTTGACCTTGCCGTTGCGCACCAGTCCGACGCTGCCCGCGATCACGTTCAGGTCGGGGGTCAGCTTGAGCGCCTTCTTGGTGCGCAGGTCGACGACCTTGGTGGTGATCTCCACCTTCCATTCCGGCCAGGCGTGCTCGTTGAGCCAGTCGGCGCCCACGCCGTTGCCGTGCAGCACCCGCATGCCCTTGGTGATTTTGCCGCCGGAGGTGCGCAGGCCCACGACCCTGCCGTTGGCGTCGATGACGGCGTCGGTGCCGCCGGTGGGCGTCTTGGCGCCGTACTCCTCCGTGTAGAGGACCAGTTCGTCGTCGGCGGCGGCCCGGTTGACGCCGTTGATCTCGGCCTTCTCGCCGTCCTGGGAGGTCGCGCTCACGGTCGTGCTCAGTTCGGTGATCCTGGCGGAGCGGCCTCTGAGCACCACGGCCGACCGGCCGGGAACGGCCTCGCTCAGGAGTTTGCCGTTGACGACGGAGGCGCCGACGGGCTCGCCGCGCAGCGCCTTGGCGGTGTGGATGTTGAAGAAGCCGCCGTTCACGCCGACCAGTGCCTGGCCGGCCTTGACCATCGACGAGACGGTTTCGCGCTTGGCCACGCTCTTGCCGAGCGAGGCCGCGTACGAGCCGCGGAAGGTCTTCTTGTCGATCATGACGACTTTGACGTTCCAGGGGCCCGTGGTCTTCAGGCCGTCGTCGCCGAGGTAGTCGACCTTCACCTTCAGTCCGGCCTTCTTGAGTGCCTTGGCGCTCTTCTCGGCCTTCTTCTTGTCCTTGAAGGACCACAGGCCGACCCGCACCATGTACACGGTCTGCGAGGGGGCGTCGGCGACGCCGGGCCTGATCACCTTCTGCAGGCTGGGGGTCTCTCCGGCGGCCTCCACCTCGGCCACCATGGCCTCGGCGGTCCGGAGGGTCCCGTAGTCGCGGCCGGACGGCATCAGCACGGTCACCGTGTAACCGTCGGTCGACGTGCCCGCCTTCACGTCGTACAGGTCGATGCCCCGTGCCACGGTCGTGGTCTTCTTGGTCGTCGCCGGCCGGGTGCCCAGCGGGAACCTGGCCGACGGGAACCTCACCGACGCCTGCTCGGCCGCGACGGACGCGACCGGCAGTGTGGTGAGGGTGAGTGCCGCGGCTATGGCCAGGCCGCCGGCGAGAGTGCGTCGAGACATGAATGCTCCAGAGGGCGGTAAAGGGACCGCACCATCCTGACGAGATCAAGGTCTCTGAGGCAGGCGAACACGCGAAAGAAGTGCAGAGGTTACGAGATTGACACCACTAGTGGATACAATTCGGATATGACACACAGCGGCATGTGGTGGTGGCCCGTAGACGGCCACTGATTACCCATGTCCGGGCCGTCTCGAAGCGGCCCCGATAACGTGTGGGTTCTCTCCGGGACGGCATTCATCCCAGAGGAGAGACGCCATGAAAGATGTCGTGCTCACGGGTGACCGGCCGACCGGGCCGTTGCACCTGGGCCACTATTTCGGTTCGCTGGCCAATCGCGTCGAACTGCAGGACATTCACCCCATGTACGTCCTGATCGCCGATTACCAGGTCATCACCGACCGCGACCTGCCCGGCCACATCCAGCGGAACATCACCGAGCTGCTGCTCGACTACCTGGCGGTCGGGCTCGACCCGGCCAAGGTCACGATCTTCCGGCACAGCGCCATCCCCGAGCTGAACCAGCTGCTCCTGCCCTTCCTCAGCCTGGTGTCGGTGGCGGAGCTGCAGCGTAACCCCACGGTGAAGGACGAGATCGCGCACAGCTCGCAACGGGCGGTCAGCGGCCTGATGTTCACCTATCCGGTGCACCAGGCGGCCGACATCCTGTTCTGCAAGGGCACGCTGGTGCCCGTCGGCAAGGACCAGCTGCCGCACGTGGAGATGACGCGCCTGGTGGCGCGACGTTTCAACGAACGCTACGGCGAGGTGTTCCCGGTGCCCGAGGTCATGATGGGGGAGCAGCCGCTGCTCAGAGGGCTGGACGGCGGGAAGATGAGCAAGAGCCGCGGCAACGCCATCACCCTGTCGGCCACCGAGGACGAGACCGCCGCTCTCATTCGCAGGGCCCGTACCGACTCCGACCGGCTGATCACGTTCGACGAGGAGCACCGCCCGGAGGTGGCCAACCTGCTCACGCTCGCCGCCCTCTGCCTGGGCCGCTCGCCGCAGGACCTCGCGGAGGAGATCGGGTACGGCGGCGCCGCCGCGCTCAAACGCCTGGTGACGGAGGCGGTCAACGAGTTCCTGCGCCCCATCAGGAAGCGCAGGAAGGAACACGCCGAGCAGGACGTGCGGCAGATCCTGGCCGAGGGCAACGAACGGGCCCGCGAGCGGGCGGTCACCACCCTCGACGAGGTACGGGCCGCGATGGGTTTCTAGCGCTCCCGTGACGGAACGGCGTGACCGCGGCGCCCTGTCCGCGGGGCGACGAGTGGAGTCCCGGGAACGCCGCGTGAGCCTTGCTCGTTTTCCGGATGTCATTCCTCGATGTAAGGACGACCATGAACATAGGCCTCCCGGAACTCCTCCAGTTGCTCTTCTTCATCGCAGTCGTCGCCGGCCTGATCCTCCTCGCCATGCGGCTGGCTGCCCGCGGGCGGAAGTAGCAGCGCTCCGCCTGCGCCGTGCTACCGGTTCTCCCGGCGGAAGGACTCAAGGGCCAGCAGGGCCACGTGGAGCGAGAGGCAGGACTCGACGTCATCGAGGTCGGTGCTCAGGATACGTTCGAGGCGGCGCAGGCGGTCGTAGAAGGCGGGCCTCGATAGATGGGCCTTCTGCGCGGCGACCGCCTTGTTCCTGCCCGCGTCGAGATAGATGCGCAGGATGCGGGTGAGGTCGCCGCCCCGCTGCGCGTCGTGGGCCAGCAGCGGGCCCAGCTCCCGCTCGGCGAACGTCTGCAGCCGCGCATCGTCGCGCAGCAGGTGCAGCAGGCCGCGCAGGCGCAGGTCGGGCAGGCGGTAGAAGGCCCGGCCGTCCGGCTGGCGGACCGCCACGTCGGCGACCTGCTCGGCTTCGAGGAAGCTGCGGCGTACGTCCCGGATGGACTCCACCAGCGAGCCGGCCGCCAGCACGAACGCCGAGCCGGGTCGCCACAACGCGCGCAGCCGATCGGCCAGCGCGGTCAGCGCCGGCTCGACCTGGGTGCGCGGCGGCAGCGGCATCAGCACTCCGACACGCGCCTGGTCGAGTGCCCCCACCAGGGCGGGCAGGCGGGCGTCGCGGCACGCGGCGGCGGTCGCCTCGGCCAGCTCGCCGAGCTGCGCCTGGCCGTCCAGTGCCTGGTCCACCGGGTCGGTCGGTCTGATGACCACGCTGACCAGCTTGCGCCCGGTGAGGGGCACGCCGACCGCGCGGGCGCGGGCGGCGGCCTCCTCGGGATCGGAGTAGGCGTGGGTGAGGATGCCGGTGATGATCGTGCCGTGGGCCTGGCGTTCGAGCGACTCCTGGTGGCGTTCGAGCAGGCGGCCCAGGGCGAGCGTGGTGGCGGCGCGCTCGGCCAGCACCATGTCGCGCGGGCTGGGCGAGGAGTCGCAGATGAGGATCAGCCGCCCCCAGTCCTGGCCGCGGGCGCCGACCGTGGTGACCAGCCAGCCGGACGCGGCGTCGTACGCGGTGCGTTCGGCCGGGGCCACCGCCCTGGACCTGCTCTCCCACCCGGCCAGCAGGGCGCCCGCGTCGCGGCCCGCAGACTCGCAGGCCAGCACCTGGTGGGCGAGGTTCTCCAGCAGCACGGGCCGTCCGGACAGCCTGGCCACCTGGGCCAGCACCTCGGCGGGCGAGGCGCCCTCGACCGACAGCTCGGTGAAGACCTCGTGGAGCTGCTCGGAGGCGCGCAGCTCCTCCAGCTGGATGTCGATGATCCGGGCGTGCACGGACTCGGTGATCTGTACGAACGGCGTCTCGCGGGTCAGCACGATGACCGGCAGGCCGTGCTCCTCGGCGGCCTTGACCACGGCGCGCGGCAGCTCACGGACGAACTTGCGGCCCAGCTCCACGATCAGGCCCGAGGCCCCCACAGTGGACAGCTCGCCGATGTAGTCGGCGAGCTTCTCCGGGTCGTCGGGGAGCGCGACGCCTGTGGTGAGCACGAGTTCCCCGCCGCGCAGGAGTTGGGCGATGTCGGCGATCTCGCCGACGTGCACCCACCGCACCTTGGTGTCGAGCCGATCGGCGCCCGCGACCACGCGCGGGTTGCCCCGGCGCACGGTCTCCAAGGCGATGACGTCGGCGATGGTGGGCAGCACGGGGCAGAGCCTAGCTGATCAGCCTGTAAGAACGGGTAAAGGGGGATTTACGCCGTGTTCCCTTCTCATGACGTCAGATCTTCCTCGCGGAACTCGCGGCGGGGCCGGCGTACGCGCAGCTCAACCCGCCGGATCTTGCCGGAGATGGTCTTCGGCAGCTCGTCGAACTCCAGCCGTCGTACCCGCTTGAACGGGGCCAGTTCCCTGCGGCAATGCTCGAAGATCGCCCGCGCGGTCGTCTCGTCCGGCTCGAAGCCGGGCGCCAGCGTCACATAGGCCTTCGGTACGGCCAGCCGCACCGGGTCGGGTGCGGGGACCACGGCGGCCTCCGCCACGGCGGCGTGCTCCAGCAGCACGCTCTCCAGCTCGAACGGCGAGATGCGGTAGTCGGAGGCCTTGAAGACGTCGTCGGTCCTGCCGACGTAGGTGATGTAGCCGTCCTGGTCGCGGGTGGCGACGTCGCCGGTGTGGTAGAAGCCGTCGCGCATGGCCTCACTAGATCCACCGACATATCCGGACATGAGGCCTAGGGGGCGGCGCTCGTCCAGCGGCAGGCAGATCTCGCCGTCGTCCCCCTGCTCGCCTGAGACCGGATCGATGAGCACCACGTCGTACCCCGGCAGCGGCCGCCCCATCGAGCCCGGCCTGACCGGGTCGTCCGGCGCGTTGCCGACCTGCGCGGTGGTCTCGGTCTGCCCGTAGCCGTCCCTGATCGTCAGGCCCCACGCCTTGGCCACCTGGTCGATGATCTCCGGGTTGAGTGGCTCGCCGGCGGCCACGGCCGTGCGCAGCGGCAGCCGCCAGGCCGTGAGGTCCTCCTGGATGAGCATCCGCCACACGGTCGGAGGCGCGCAGAACGTGGTGACCTGCTCGGCGCGCAGCACCTCCAGCAGGGCGCGGGCGGAGAAGCGCCGGTAATCGTGGATCAGCACGGTCGCGCCGGCGTTCCAGGGGGCGAACACGTTGCTCCACGCGTGTTTGGCCCATCCCGGGGACGACACGTTGAGGTGCACGTCGCCCGGCCTGAGCCCGATCCAGTACATGGTCGACAGGTGCCCCGCGGGATAGGAGGCGTGCGTGTGCTCGACCAGTTTGGGCTGCGAGGTCGTGCCGGAGGTGAAGTAGAGCAGGAGCGTGTCCTCGGCCCGGGTGGGACCGTCGGGGGAGAAGTGCTCGGGCGCGTCGTACGCCTCGTGGTAGGACAGCCAGGTGTAGGCGTCACCGACGGCGATCTTCGTGTAGTCGCCGCCCGTGAACTTGCCCGCGTCGGCGGCGTTGGCGATCACGTGGGCGACGCCGCCGCGCTGGACGCGCTCCGTGATGTCCTTCGCGGTCAGCAGCGTGGTGGCGGGGATGATGACCGCGCCCAGCTTCATCGCCGCCAGCAGCGACTCCCACAACTCGGCCTGGTTGCCCAGCATGAGCAGGATCCGGTCGCCCCGGCGCACGCCCTGCCGGTGCAGCCAGTTGGCGACCTGGTTGGAGCGGGCCGACAGTTCGGCGAAGGTGTAGCGGGCGCTGCTCTCGCCCACGATCTTCAGCGCGACGGCGCCGGGCGTCTCGGCGGCCAGCACCCCGTCGAACCAGTCGAGTGCCCAGTTGAACTCCGACGGCTCCGGCCAGCGGAAGTCGCGTCGCGCGGTGACGGGGTCGGCGCCGAGCAGGAAGTCACGGGCGGCACGGAAATCGCTCATGTCTCGGATCCTGCTACGTCGCCAGCCGCCGCTCAAGGCCGTCGAGCAGCGACACGAGCCCGAAGTCGAAACACATCTCCCGGATCGCCCGCGGGTCGTCGTAGGTGTCCATGTCGATGCGCTCCAGCATGTCGGGATGGCCGGCGGCGGCCCTGGTGACCACGGCGCGCATCTCGTCGGCGTCGTACCGGTCGCCCATCGCGGTGTTCCAGGCGATCTCGGGGATCGTCATGCCGAAGACGTAGGCGGTCAACGTGGAGATGGCGAAGTCGACCTCCTTTCCCGTGAACCCGGCCGCCTTGATCATCTTCCGCATGCGGTCGGCGACGAGCATCGCGTGAGGGCCGAGCGCGGGCAGGCGGCCGATGAGGTCGGCCGACCACGGGTGGCGCAGGATCGCCTGGCGCATGCCGTGGGCCACCGCGGAGACGCTGTCGCGCCAGCCCACCCGGCCGGGGTCGGGCGCGATCATCTCGCTCCACACCTCGTCGTAGACCAGCTCCAGCAGCTCGTCCTTGTGCGCGACGTACCAGTAGAGACTCGTGGCGCCGGCGCCCAGCTTCGCGCCGAGCTTGCGCATGCTCAGCCCGCTGAGCCCCTCCTCGTCGAGCATCTCCACGGCGGCCCTGACGATCTCCTCGCGGCTGCGGCCGGGGCTCGCCGGCTTGCGCGGCTCGCGGACCCATACGGAGGTGAACTGCTTGCCGGTCATACGCCTAAGGATAAAGCCACTCGCACACTGTTCGATGGTGCTCTACAGTGTGCGAGTGAACTCGAACACTGTACGAGACCCACGACGTTGGTGGACCCTCGTCGTCCTGTGTCTCTCGCTTCTGGTGCTGACCGTGGACGGCACCGTGCTCAACCTGGCGATCCCGTCGCTCATCGAAGAGCTCGGTGCCACGTACTCCGACATCCAGTGGATCCTGGACGCCTACGTGCTCGCCTTCGCGGGCCTGCTGCTGACCATGGGCAGCCTGTCCGACCGCTACGGGCGCAGGAGGTTCCTGGTCATCGGCCTGGCACTCTTCGGCGGGGCGTCGCTGCTCGCGGTGCTGGCCACCGAACCGTGGCAGGTGATCGGCGCGCGGGCGCTGATGGGGGTCGGCGGCTCGATCCTCATGCCCTCGACGTTGTCGATCCTCATGACCGTCTTCGACGAGGACGAGCGGCGCAAGGCCATGGCCATCTGGGGCAGCGTCGCCATGCTCGGCGTGGTCGCGGGCCCGACGCTGGGCGGCTTCATGCTGGAGCACTACTGGTGGGGCTCGGTCTTCCTGCTGAACATTCCCGTCGCGGCGCTGGCCATCGTCGCCGCCTACGTCCTGATGCCGGAGACCCGCAGCGGCGGGCGGAAGATCGACCCGGTCGGCGTGGTGTTGTCGATCGCCGGCCTGACCGCGGGCGTCTACGTCATCATCGAACGCGAGTGGAACCCGTTCGTCATCGCCTTGGCCGTGATCGCCCTGACCGCCTTCGTGCTCTGGGAGCGCCGCTCCGAGCACCCGATGGTGCCGTTGACGTTGTTTCGGAACCGCAACTTCGGCGGCGCCTCCTTCTCGATCTTGCTCATGTCGTTCGGCGCCGGCGCCGTCATGCTGATGTTGACGCAGTACCTGCAGTTCGTGCTGGGCTACGGCGAGTTGCAGGCCGGGATCGCGATGCTGCCGCAGGCCGGCGCCGCGGTGCTGTTCAACGGGATCGGCGCGGCGCTGGGGAAGAAGGTGAGCAACCGGGCGCTGATCTCGGGCGGGCTGTCCGTCATAGCCGCCGGCTTCGTGATCATGGCGACCACCACCGGCTACCCGTCGTTGTTGTGCGCTCTCGTGCTGATGGGCGCGGGTGGGGGGCTGGCCGGGCCGTCGGCGTACGCGTCGCTGATGGGGGCGATCCCCCTGGAACACGCCGGTGTCGGCTCGGCACTCAACGACACCGTCCAGCAGGTCGGCCTCGCCCTGAGCATCGCCGTCCTGGGCAGCGTGCTGGCCGGGGTGTTCACCTCCTCCATGCCCGCCGACGTGCCCGCCGCGGCCCGTGACTCGATCGGCGAGGCGTTCAGGCTCGGCATGGTGGAGCCCGCCAGAGAGGCGTTCACCACCGCCGTGCACGTCGGGTCGTGGGTGGGTGCCGGGTTCAGCGTGGCCGCCGCGCTGCTCGCGTTCACGGTGCTGCGCCCGGCCCTCGCCCCCGCCGCCGAGGAGCGCGAGCCTGCCGCCGAAGGGGTCTAGCGCACACGGGGCTCCCTCATGCTCTCGAGGCTGTCGAGCTTGTGGACACGCTCGTCGTGGCCGATCTGCCTGAGCAGGTCGGCCACCGAAGCGTGGCGGCCGTACTCGGCGGCGTACGTGCCGGGGTCGTGTACGAGGTCCAGCTCCGGGCGCGCGGCCACGAACGTCATGTACTCGTGCTCGGCGTGGTCCTCGAACTCCGCGTTCAGCCGGTAGCTCCAGTCGGGCCTGACCAGGAACAACACCCAGGACACGTGGTAGTAGAAGAACGCGATCAGCCACGGCGCGAGCTTGTGCAGCACCCACGTCTGCCGCCCGCCGGAGCGCTGCACCAGGTCCTGCATGATCAGCAGATGCCACTGCTCGTTGTCCTGGTCGGCCCTGGCCTCCACGATCCGCTCGAAGACGCGCCTGGCCAGCTCGGAGCGGCCCGCGTAGCGGTGCACGGCCCAGTAGCCCATCCGCTCCCACGCCTGGTACGGCACCCGCGCGATGGTCTCCAGCATGGCGAACTTCGTGTACGAGCCCTCCTTGCCGTACAGCAGGTCGACCGGCTTGAACATCATCCTGGCCAGCAGGCTGTAGTCCATGCGCGGCGTGGCCAGCGTCTCCTCCTGGGCGCGGCGCAGCCGTTCGCGGTCGAGCTTGGGAGGGCCGGAGGGGGCTTCGGGGCGGCGGTCGACGGTGACGGTCATCTCGGTTTCTCCTTCGTGTTCCGGGATGATCCGATCGTGGACGGACGGCATGCCTCCGGGCGTCGCCCGCCGGTGGTCAATCGAGGTGCCGCCCGCGGCGTAGCCGGCCGGTCCGCCGTACACCTTCAGGCGCACGGGTGATCCCCTAAGGGCCGTCGTTACATCGTGTAACCCGATTTTCCGCTAACCCGACACTCTGGAGATAGGAGGATGCGGACGAAAAAGGGATACTCGGGAGCATGTCGGAGCTTCTCGCGCGCCATCGGGCAGTGATGCCCTCCTGGCTGGCACTCAACTACACCGAGCCCATCGAGATCGTCAGCGGCAAGGGCAACCGCGTCATCGACGGCGAGGGCAAGAGCTATCTCGACTTCTTCGCCGGCATCCTCACCAACATGATCGGGTACGACGTGCCCGAAGTGCGTGAAGCCGTCGAACGCCAGCTCGCCACGGGCGTGGTGCACACCAGCACCGCCTACCTGCTGCGCGGCCAGGTCGAGCTCGCCGAGAAGATCGTGCGGCTGTCCGGCATCCCCGACGCCAAGGTCTTCTTCACCAACTCCGGCACCGAGGCCAACGAGACCGCCCTGCTGCTGGCCACGTACGCGCGGAAGAGCGACCAGGTGCTCGCCATGCGGCAGAGCTACCACGGGCGCAGCTTCGGGGCGATCAGCGTCACCGCCAACCGGGCGTGGAAGAACAACTCGCTGTCCCCGCTCAACGTGCACTTCCTGCACGGCACCGACCGGCACCTCACCCAGTTCGCGGGCCTGTCGGACGCCGACTATGTCAAGGCGTGCGTCGACGACCTGCGCCACGTGCTGGCCACCTCCGTCTCCGACGACGTGGCCGCCCTCATCGCCGAGCCGATCCAGGGCGTGGGCGGGTTCACGATGGCTCCCGACGGGCTGTTCGCCGCGTACAAGGAGGTGCTCGACGAGCAGGGCATCCTGTTCGTCTCGGACGAGGTGCAGACCGGGTGGGGCCGCACCGGCAGCGCGTTCTTCGGCATCCAGAACCACGGCGTCACGCCCGACATGCTCACGTTCGCCAAGGGGCTCGGCAACGGCTTCGCCGTCGGCGGCGTCGTCGCGCGCGGCGACCTGATGGACGCCCCGCACGCGCTGGGTTTGTCGACGTTCGGCGGCAACCCCATCTCCACGGCCGCCGCCAACGCCACCCTCGACTTCGTGCTCGACCACGACCTGCAGGCCAACGCCGCCCGTACCGGCGCCATCATCATCAACGGCCTCAAGGAGGCGGCCGAGCGGCTGCCCGTCGTCAAGGAGGTGCGGGGCAAGGGGCTGATGTTCGCCCTGGAGCTGGAAGGCCCGGCGCAGGCGTCCCGCTTCATGGAGGAGACCAAGAAGGCGGGCCTGCTGGCGGGCAAGGGCGGCCTGTACGGCAACGCCATCCGCATGGCGCCGCCTCTCACCCTCACGGTGGAGGAGGCCGTCGAGGGGCTCGGCATCATCGTCACCGCACTGGAAACCATCAACGCAGAGGCAGCAGCTCAGTGAAGTCGGTCAAGCACTGGATCAACGGGGCGCTCGCGGACGGCGACGACCGTACCGCCGAGCTGTTCGACCCCGCCACCGGCGAGGTCAGCGGGCACGTGGCGCTGGCGTCGGCGGCCGACGTGGACGCGGCCGTGGCCGCCGCGGCGGCGGCCTTCCCCGCCTGGCGGGACGCCTCTCTGACGAAGCGGTCGCAGGTGCTGTTCCGCTTCCGCGAGCTCATGTACGCCCACCGCGACGAGCTGGCGGCGCTGATCTCGTCCGAGCACGGCAAGGTGCACTCCGACGCGCTCGGCGAGGTGTCGAGAGGCCTGGAGGTCGTGGAGTTCGCCTGCGGCATCCCGCACCTGCTCAAGGGCGGCTTCTCCGAAGGCGTCTCGACGCGGGTCGACTCCTACTCCATCCGCCAGCCGCTGGGCGTGGTGGCCGGGATCACGCCGTTCAACTTCCCCGCCATGGTGCCGATGTGGATGTACCCGATCGCGATCGCGTGCGGGAACACCTTCGTGCTCAAGCCGTCGGAGAAGGACCCGTCGGCGTCACTGCTGACGGCCCGGCTCTGGCAGGAGGCGGGGCTTCCCGACGGCGTGTTCAACGTCGTGCAGGGCGACAAGGCCGCCGTCGACCGGCTGCTCGAACACCCGGACGTGCGCGGCGTCTCGTTCGTCGGCTCCACCCCGATCGCCCGCTACGTCTACGAGAGCGGAACGGCGCACGGCAAGCGGGTCCAGGCCCTCGGCGGCGCCAAGAACCACATGCTCGTGCTCCCCGACGCCGACCTCGACCTGGTGGCCGACTCTGCGGTGTCGGCCGGGTTCGGCTCGGCGGGGGAACGCTGCATGGCGATCTCGGTCGTGCTGGCGGTCGACCCCATCGGCGACGAGCTCGTGCAGAAGATCGTCGATCGGGTGGGCCGGCTGGTGGTCGGCCCTGGCGACGACCCGAAGTCCCAGATGGGGCCGCTGGTCACCGAGGCCCACCGCGACAAGGTCGCCTCCTACCTCGACCTCGGCGTCCAGGAGGGCGCCAAGCTGGTCGTGGACGGCCGCGAGACGGCGGTGCTCGGCGGCGGCAAGGCCGCGGGGACGCCCGGCTTCTGGCTCGGGCCGACGGTGCTCGACCACGTGCCCCCGGGCTCGCGTACGCACACCGACGAGATCTTCGGGCCGGTGTTGTCGATCGTGCGCGTCGGCACGTACGAGGAGGGCCTGGAGCTGATCAACGGCGGCGAGTACGGCAACGGCACGGCGATCTTCACCAACGACGGCGGCGCCGCCCGGCGGTTCCAGAACGAGGTCGAGGTGGGCATGATCGGCGTCAACGTGCCCATCCCGGTGCCGATGGCCTACTACAGCTTCGGCGGCTGGAAGGCCTCGCTGTTCGGCGACACGCACGTGCACGGCACCGAGGGGGTGCACTTCTACACCCGCGGCAAGGTCGTCACGTCCCGGTGGCTCGACCCCTCGCACGGCGGCGTGAACCTCGGCTTCCCCACGAACGGGTAACCCGCGGTTCCGGACGGGAGAGATGCGCGTCCCTCCCGTCCCGCTCCCCGGTAAGCTCCCAGCAGAGGGACAAGGGGGGACATCGTGGATCGTCGTCGTACTTATGCCTTGGCGATCGCCGCGTCAGCGCTGGTCGTCGGCATGGGAGCGGCGCGGCCCACACCACCGCCGAGCCCTTCGCCGAGCTCGTCCCCGCGTGCCTCTCAGAGCCCTTCACAGAGCCCTTCACAGAGCCCTTCTCAGAGCCCGACGGCGACGCAGAGCGACGGCACGCTGCAGATCCTCACCTACCGCGGCTACGCCGAGTACGGCGGCACCAGCCCCAAGGTCAACTGGACGGGCGCGTTCGAGAAGGAGACCGGCTGCCGGATCGCGAAGCTCGACACCGTGCAGACCGCCGAGGAGATGGCCGACAAGGTCGACGACCGGCCCTACGACGTGATCTCCGCCGGGCCCGTGCTGGCGTCCGACCTGATCGCCAAGAAGCAGGTGCAGGCCATCGACCCGGCCAAGGTCGCCGGTTACGACGACATCGACGAGCGTTTCCGCGACATGTCCACCGTCTCGGGCAAGGTCTACGGCGTGCCCTACCTGTGGGGCTACCACGAGTTCATCTACGACGCGGACCGGGTCGAGGGCGGGAACCTGCGTGAGGTGTTCGCCTCCGAGCGGGTCGCGCTCAGGGACACCCCGCTGACGATCGCCGACGCGGCCATGGCCGGCGGCTCGGACGAGCCGTACGAGCTGACGACCAAGCAGCTCGACGAGACGATGGCGCTGCTGGAAGCAGGTAACAAGGACCGCGTCTACTGGCGTAACCCGATCGACCTGGTCAAGGGGTTCGCCACCGGGTCGCTCGACTATGCCCAGGCGACCCCGTACTACAAGATGTTGCTGCAGAAGGCGGGAAAGCCGATCAAGGCCGTCAACACCCGCAGGACCACCGGGTGGGTCGACTCGTGGATGCTCGGCGCCAACGTGCCCGACACCACCTGCGCCTACCGGTGGCTCAACTGGGTGACCGCGGCCGACGCGCAGCGCGACGCGGCCGCGTGGGTGGGGCTGGCCCCGGCCAACGACAAGGCGTGCAAGGGGCGGGCCAGGCAGATGTGCGAGGCGTACGGCGCCGGCGAGGACAAGAAGCTCGACCACGTGCTCTTCGCGGTACGGCCGCCCGCTTGCGGGGAATGTAGTGACTATGACGCCTGGACCGAGCGGTGGCGGGAACTCGCCGAGTGAACGGGGGCGCCGATCCTGACGTGATGTGCCGCGGGCGCGCCCCCTCCCCCCGCTGGGCGTGACCTGCAGAGACGCCCTGGGCCTTCCCCTCTGTCCCGGGGCGTCTCGCTGTCCTGCGGCGTGGTCTTGTCAGAGACACGGCCTGGTGTCTCAGCGGGACGGGAAGGCTCAGCGGGACGGGAAGGCGACGACCGTCGCGGCGGGGGAGGGCAGGAGCGCTTCGGCGCAGTCGGCGCAGGCCAGGACCGGCGCGTCGTCGGGCAGCCGGCCGACCCGCTTGCGCGGTCGTGGCCAGCGTTTGTGGCAGACGACGCAGGCGTCGCCGTCACGCTGAGCCCAGGTCAGTCCTTCGGGGTCGAACGTCACCATGCTTCGCGTCGCCGTCTTGGTGGAACTCCAGTTCATCACGCTTCCCGCAGCCATCGCCCATCCGTATACCGGAACCGTTATAACCCTGACCGCGGCTGTGATCGTCTAGCAGAGCGTCAAGTCAGGGTGATTTCTCTACCCAGCTGACGGCAGTTACACCAACAAAATCGGGCATCCAGCCGCAAGCCGGGTGCCCGATTCGAATGGGTTTGTTCTAGAGTTCGGCGATCGCCTTCTCCAGGATGCCGAGCCCTTCCTCCAGTAGATGGTCCGGAATGACCAGCGGCGGCAGGAAGCGCAGCACGTTGCCGTACGTGCCCGCCGTGAGCACCAGCAGGCCCTCCGCGTGGCAGCGCCTGACGATCTCCTGGACGGCGGCCGGGTTCGGGACCTTGGTGCCCGGCTCGACCAGCTCGATGGCGATCATCGCGCCTCGGCCGCGTACGTCGCCGATCACGTCGAAGCGCTCCTGCAACGCCTTCAGCCGGGGCAGCATGGTGTCGCCGATGCGGCGGGCCCTGGCGACCAGGTCCTCCTCCTCGATGCTCTCCATCACGCCCAGTGCGGCCTCGCACGCGAGGGGGTTGCCGCCGTACGTGCCGCCGAGGCCGCCCGCGTGCACCTTGTCCATGATCTCCGCGCGCCCGGTCACGCCCGCCAGCGGCAGGCCGCCCGCGATGCCCTTGGCGGTGGTGATGATGTCGGGCACGATGCCCTCGTCCTCACAGGCGAACATCGTGCCGGTGCGCGCGAACCCCGTCTGCACCTCGTCGGCCACGAACACGATCCCGTTGGCCTTGCAGAACTCCGCGATACGCGGCAGGAAACCTTTCGCGGGCACGATGAACCCGCCCTCGCCCGCGATCGGCTCGATCACCACGGCGGCCACGTTGTCCGGCCCCACCTGCTTGGTGATCATGTCGATGGCCTGCTCGGCGGCCTCCTCGGCGCAGTTCTCGGGCCCGGACGGCCAGCGGAACGGGTACGCCAGCGGCATACGGTAGACCTCCGGCGCGAACGGGCCGAACTTCTCCTTGTACGGCATGTTCTTGGCCGTCAGCGTCATCGTGAGCAGCGTACGGCCGTGGTATCCGTGGTCGAACACCACGACGGCCGGCCTGCCGGTGGCGTGGCGGGCGATCTTGACGGCGTTCTCCACCGCCTCGGCCCCCGTGCTCACCAGCACGGTGCGCTTGTCGTGGTCGCCGGGCGTCAGCTCGTTCAGCTTCTCGCACACCCGCACGTACGACTCGTACGGGGTGACCATGAAACACGTGTGGGTGAAGTCGGCGACCTGCCGCTGGACACGTTCGACGACCTTGGGGGCGGCGTTGCCCACGCTGGTCACGGCGATGCCGGAGCCGAAGTCGATCAGCGAGTTCCCGTCGGCGTCCTGGAGCACCCCGCCGCCCGCGCGGGTGACGAAGACCGGCAGGGCGGTGCCGATGCCGGGAGGGACGGCGGCCTGCTTGCGGGCCAGCAACTCCTGCGACTTGGGGCCTGGGATCGCGGTCACGACGCGTCGTTCCTGGGGAATGCTCATGCTCCGACGCTACGGCGGCCTCTCACCTGCGCCGATATGTCGATATGTCAAACTGATGGCGGTCGTATTCGCCAGAATGGACAAAACTCACATGCCGCCTTCCCTGCGGACGGTGGCGCGCCGCATGCGCCTCCGCCCCCTCGCCGGCACCTCCGCCCCACCGTCCAACCGAGCGCCCTCCGGAGGCGCGCCGTCCGAGGGTGCGCCGTCCGAGCATGCGCTGTCTGAGCATGCGCTGTCTGAGCGTGCGCGGTTTGAGCGTGGGTTGTCCGAGGGGGCGCCGTCCGAGGCGTCGCGTCGGTCTGCGGTGGGTGGCCGGGGCGGCGCCGGGGTGTTGGACGTGCCGGTGCGGTGGGTGGCGGTGAGCGAGCTCGCGGACCCGACTCCGTACCTGGAGGGTGGGGAACTGCTGCTCACGACGGGGATGCGGATGGCGGGGGACCTGTCGGGATATGTCGCCCGGCTGGTGGCTCGCGGCGTGGCCGGTCTCGGCTTCGGCGTAGGGGTTTCGCACGAGGAGGTGCCCGCGGCCCTGATCGCCGCCGCCGAAGAGCACGGGCTGCCCCTGCTCGAGGTGCCGCGCGAGACTCCGTTCATCGCCATCGGCAAGGCCGTGAGCGAACTCCTGGCCGCCGAGCAGTACGAGGAGATCACCCGCGCGTTCGACGCCCAGGGGCGGTTGACGCGGGCCGCACTGCGACCGGAGGGCATGTACGCGGTCATCGACCGGCTCGCCAAGGAGGTCGGCGGCTGGGCCGCGCTGCTGGACGAGTCGGGCGAGGTACGTCATGCGACGCGCGGTGCCAGAACGGGTGCGGTGACCGCCGAACTCGCCCGCCTGCGTGGCGCCCGTCCCCATGACCCACCGCC